>CAZOAT010000017.1:0-41791 GCA_964577965.1 uncultured Gemmatimonadaceae bacterium
GTTGTACGGATCGAGGCTGTCGCTGCAGCCGACTAGTGCCACAGCGAGCATGACGCTCGACAGTCGGATTACCAATTGCTGGTTCATAGGCAGGGGCTCCACAATTGCCCCCGAGACCAGCATCCGGCCTTCGGATGGGTCCCGGACGGGGCGGTTTACGCCTAAACTAGGTCCCGGGAAATACTTCGGCAACCGGGAGTTGTGCGGATGGAGTCACCATAGGGGCTCGGGCTGGACAGGGCGTGAGCGCCGCCGCGGGGGTGAGCTCCGAGCGCCTGCCAGGGACCGCCCCCGGCGGGCGCTCCATCGGCCGCCCACGGGGGCCTCGGGGGGTCGGCTGGGACCCAGATAGTGGCTGGCCCAACCGGGGTCACCCTACGCCTGTGGGGGCCACCGGTTTTTCTTTCCACTGTGAACCGAGCCCGGATTCCGTTTTCGCGACAGGCCATCGTGCTGGCCATCTGCCTGCTTCAGTCGGGTTGCTACCTGACGACAGCGGCCCTGGAGCAGGCCAAGATACTGAGCGGCCGGCGTCCCATCGCTGAGCTCGTCCGCGATGAGCGCGTGCCGCTCCCCACGAGAGAGAAGCTCCAGCTGGTGCTCGACTCCAGGCAGTTCGCCGCTGATGCGCTGGCGCTCCGTGCTGGCGACAGCTTCACAGCCTTCACCCAGCTCGAACGCGACACGCTGGTGCTGGTGGTCTCGGCCGCGCATGCCGACCGGCTGCGTGCCTACACGTGGTGGTTTCCGATCGTGGGCAGGGTGCCGTACAAGGGTTACTTCGACTTCGATGCGGCCCGAGACGAAGCTCTCGCACTCTCCGATCGCGGCTTCGACGTCTATCTGAGACCGGCCGACGCCTACAGCACGCTCGGCTGGTTCAACGACCCTCTGCTGTCAACAACGCTGGCGCGCGACAGCCTGGAGCTGGTGAGGACAGTTATTCACGAACTCACCCACAACACGTTCTATGCTGCTGGCCAGGCGGAGTTCAACGAGTCCTTTGCAAGCTTTATAGGCACGAGAGGCGCGGCCGCATTCTTCCGGGCAAATGATCTTCCGGAGCTTGCCAGTCGTGTCGAGCTCCGCTGGGAAGACGAGAAGCTGCTGGGAAGGTTCTGGGCTGAGGTGTCGGTCAAACTCGATTCTGCCTTCGCGGCGCACCCGGACGATCGCGATGCCCGCCTCGCCGTGAGGGACACGATCTACGCGGCCACCCGTCGGGATCTGATCGACCGCGTCGCGCCCAGCCTTCGGACTATCGCTCCTGCCTACGCGGAACGTGTACCGCTGAACAACGCATGGCTGCTGGCGCAGCGTGTGTACGGCAGAGATCTGGATCTGTTCGACCAGGTATGGGCGCTGGAGGGGCACGACCTCAGACGGACTATCGCGACGGTGATCCGTCTGGGTAGTGGCCAGGACAAGCCCCCGTTCGCTGCCATGCGGGAATGGGTCGGTGCACGGGCGCTCCCTGGCCCCGGCCTCCAGCCTCAGCCAGTCACGCCTTGAACCGGTTCCTCTGTAGCGCCCGGACGTCCAGCAGGCCGCTGCGCTCAGGCTCTTCTGCAGGCGAGCCGCCGGCGTAAGCCGGGGTGACTCTCTCCATCTTTTCCCTGACTCCCGCGTCGAAGAACCGGGAGAGCTGCGCCACGAAGTAGTCTGCACCTCCCCGCGAGCCGTAGGCGCTCAGCGGGTGGACTACGGCCAGATGGTTTCGGGCGCGTGTCAGCGCCACGTACATCAGCCTGCGCTCCTCCTCGAGCTGGTCCTGGTCGTTGAGGCTGCGGGTGGAGGGAAACCAGCCGTCCACCACCCAGATCACGAAAACGGCGTCCCATTCGCGACCCTTGGCGCTGTGCGCCGTACTCAGCACCAGCACGTCGTCTTCCTCCCGCCGGTCGCCTCCTGCGAGGTCCTGCGTGGCCTGCGGCGGCTCCAGCGCGAGCGCCGAGAGAAAGCTTTCGCGACTCGGGTAACCGGCTGCGATCACCTGCAGCTGGTCCAGGTCGGCAAGCCGTGGATCGACTCTGTCGTATCGCTCCCTGAGTATCCCATCGTACATCTGCCGTACGCGGGTGATGTCGGCGCTCACCACAGGCACTTCCGCTTCGGGAGCGCGGCGGAGATCGTCGAGCAGCTGGACGAGCGCCCCGTGGGCGGGACGAGCGCGCGGCGGGGGAGTGAACCGGGCGAAAGCCGCCGATTCCCAGGCCGCGCTAGCCAGGGCCGATATCGCCGCCCGCGCCGTCACATCGCCGACCCCGGGCAGCAGCTGCAGGATCCGGTACCAGCTTACCTCGTCGCGCGGGTTCTCCAGGACTCTGAGAAACGCGAGCACGTCCTTCACATGTGCTGTCTCGAGAAACTTGAGGCCACCCCATTTCTCGAACGGGATCTTCCTCGCGGTCAGCTCGATCTCCAGATCCGCCGACATGTATCCCGCGCGAAACAGCACTGCCATCTCCTTCAGCGGTGTCCCTTCCTCGTGCAGCTCCAGCAGTCTGTCCACCACGAAGCGCGTCTGCTGCTGCTCGTCGCGGGCGGACACCAGCCACGGCTGCTCACCGCCCGTACGCTCAGTCCACAGCTCCTTGGTGAACCGCTCTTCCGCGCGGGAGATCAGCGTGTTGGTCACTTCCAGTATCGGCTTCGTCGAGCGGTAGTTCTGCTCGAGCGTAACCATGCTGGCGTCGGGGAACCGCTTGGGGAACTCGAGGATGTTTCTGAAATTCGCCCCGCGAAACGAGTAAATGCTCTGCGCGTCATCGCCCACTACAGTGATGTTCGCGTGCGAGCGGCACATGCCACGGAGAATGCGCGCCTGGAGAACGTTGGTGTCCTGGTACTCGTCCACCAGCAAGTGGCTGTACAGAGCAGTGATCCGGTCCGCGAGCTCCGGTGATGCCTCGAGCATCGTGCTCCAGAAGAGCAGCAGATCGTCGTAATCCACGAGATTCCGCTCCTGCTTGCGCTGCAGGTAGTCGGAGAAGATCCGCGTGAAGTCGTCGAGGTAGTCGGTGAACTGAGGGAACTCCTCGCGGACGATCTCCTCCATCGGGATCTCGGTGTTGATGTGCCGCGAGTACACGTAGTGCAGCGTCTCCTTCTTCGGGAAGCGCTTGTGCGACGTCGTATACCCGAGCTGCGCACGCGACAGCTGCATGAGGTCTTCCGCGTCACCCTGATCCATGATTGAAAAGTCTTTTGGGACGCCGGCCGCGCCCCCGAACCGCCGCAGCAGGCGGTGCCCTGTGGCGTGGAAGGTTCCGCCGTGCACGCCCCGGCTCGTCCCGCCCACGAGGCGCTCGGCGCGCAGCAGCATTTCCTGCGCGGCGCGCCTGGTGAAGGTGAGAAGCAGGATTCTCTCGGGGCGAACTCCCTCGTGAATAAGATGCGCCACGCGGTGTACGAGTGTGCGCGTTTTCCCTGTGCCCGCGCCGGCGATTATCAGCAGCGGGCCGTCGCCATGAGTAGCTGCCGCGGCCTGCGCCGGATTGAGCCTGGCGGTGAGATCGGCTCCAGCCGGAGCGGGCACGGCTCGCGGACGCGCCTGGAATACGTGGGGGTTTGCCGGCACCACTAAGAATACCCGTCGGTCAACTCCTGCATCAGCAGGAGGTTGCGGGCGGTGTTAACCCGCCGCTGGCTGCATTCCGCGTAACACGGCAGGCTCGACAGTTGTCGGCTCCAGCTCAAAGACAGACGCGAACGAATCCACGACCAACGCCGCCACGTGCCGCACAGCCTGGTCGGGGAGCCCGGCGCATTCGCGCTGCACTGACGTCATCTGCACGCCGCTTATCCCGCACGGTACTATCAGGTCAAAATATGACAGGTCGGTCGTGATGTTCAGCGCGAACCCGTGCCATGTGACCCAGTCCCTGGTGTGGACGCCGATTGACGCGATCTTCCGGCCGTTCGTCCACACACCGGTATAGCCTGGGTTCCGGTCCGCCTTGATGCCGAGGGTGGAGAGCGCGCGAATGAGCACCTCTTCGACCAGCCGCAGATACCAGTGCAGGTCCTGCCTGTGGCGCTTGAGGTCGATCACCGGGTAGCCGACCAACTGCCCCGGGCCATGAAAGGTGACGTCCCCGCCACGCTCCACTTCGAACAGCTCGACTCCGCGCGACGCGAGAAACTGGGGAGACGACACCAGGTGCGCTGCCTTCGATGCGCGTCCCAGCGTCACCACGGGTGGATGCTCCAGAAGAAGGAGCACGTCCTCGGCAATCTCTCCGCTTATGCGCGCAGCGGCTACCGACCTCTGCAGCTCCAGCGCTTCGGCATAGGGAACTGTACCCAGCTCAGCTACCAGCAGCCCGGGAGTCACGCGCGCCGCGAACGCCTAGGCATGAATCATACGACCGAGCGAGTCCAGCGCCGCTTCCGCCACCGCTTCGGCCATTGTCGGGTGCGCATGGACCGCGAGATCGATCTCTTCGACGGTGAATTCGTTCTCTCGCGCTACCGCGAGTTCGTGGATCAGCTCCGTGGCGTGCGCGCCGATTATGTGCGCGCCGAGTATCTCCCCATACTTTGTGTCGCGGATGATCTTTACGAACCCCTCGGTCTCGCCTGCGGTACGCGCGCGCCCGCTCGCCGAGAACGGGAACTTGCCGACCTTGTATTCCAGCTTCTTCTCCTTGCACTGCTCCTCGGTGAGTCCGATCGATGCGACTTCCGGATGGCAGTATGTGGCGTTCGGGATGTTGCCGTAGTTCACGGCGTGGGTCTGCTTGCCTGCCAGTATCTCCGCCAGCACCACGCCCTCGCGCGAGCCTTTGTGGGCGAGCATCGGCGGACCGGCCACGTCCCCGATCGCGTAGATCCCCTTCGCCGACGTTTCCATCCGCTCGTTGATGCGGACGAACCCACGCTCGTCCAGCTCCACTCCCGCTTCCTTGAGCCCGATGTCCTCGACGTTCGCGGCACGGCCCGCGGCGACGAGTACCTGGTCGACCGTCACCTGCTGCTTCTCGCCGCCTTTCACACTGATTGAGAACGTGACCGAGTCCTTTGCGGCTTTGACGTCGGAGAGTTTCGCGTCCGTATGAACGTCGATACCGCGCTTTTTGAAGCTCCTGGCGAGCTCAGCCGAGCAGTCGGCGTCCTCGAGCGGGAGAATGCGGGGCAGCACCTCGATCAGCGTCACCTTCGCGCCGAACGCGTTGAAGACATCGGCGAATTCACAGCCGACCGCGCCGGCTCCCACAACTGCGATGCTCGTGGGCGCCTTGTCCAGTACGAGCACTTCGTCGGACGACAGAATGGTGGTCTTATTCAGCTCGAGCCCCGCCTGCGGCAGCCCCTTCACGCGTGATCCTGTCGAGATCACCACCGCCTTCTTCGCTTCGTGCTTCTCTTCTTTACCCTCGGCGAGCTTCACCATCACAGTGTTACGGGCGCTGAGCCGCCCGGTACCTCTGATGTGCGTCACCTTGTTCTTCTTGAACAGGAACTCGACGCCCTTGGAGTTCTGCATTGCCACGGCGCGGGAGCGCTTGACTGCTGTGGCGAAGTCGAACTCGACGTTTCCTACCTTGATGCCGAACTCGCCCGCCCGGCTGATCCTGTGCGCAAGGGCGGCTGACTCGAGAAGAGCCTTGGCAGGAATGCAACCCCACAGCACGCAGGTGCCGCCCAGTCCCTCGCGCTCCACGACCGCGGTAGACAGCCCCAGCTGCGCGCAGCGGATTGCTCCGACGTATCCAGCCGGTCCACCGCCAATGAAGATGACGTCGAAGGTTGCCATTACATGATCCCTGTCGCTCAGTAAACCAGCATGAGGGGATTCTCGATGAACCGCCTCAGCGTCTGGAGGAACTTCGCACCGGTGGCGCCATCGATGACGCGGTGGTCACAGCTCATCGTGACGCGCATCCTGCGGCGGGTCTGCACGTGTCCATCGATGACGACCGGCTTCTCCTCGATGGCCCCTACCGCCAGTATGCCCGCTTCGGGTGGGTTGATGATCGCTGTGAAGTGCTCGATCCCGAACATGCCCAGATTCGAGACCGTGAAAGTCGCACCGGTGTACTCCTCAGGCTTGAGGCGCCGTTCGCGCGCACGGCCGGCCAGCTCCCGCGCCTCCGCGGAGATCTCCGACAGCCGTTTGCGATCGGCGTCGAACACCACTGGCGTGATGAGCCCATCCTCGACTGCGACGGCCAGGCCGAGGTGCACGCGGTTGAAGTAACGCATCCTGTCGCCCAGCCAGTGCGCGTTCACTTCAGGGTGCTGGGCCAGCGCCGTCGCCACCGCTTTCAGTACGATGTCGTTGAACGAGACCTTGAAATCGTCGCCGAGCTCGGTCATGGCCGTGCGCATCTCTGCGACGCGCTCGAGGTCGTATTCAGCGGTCAGGTAGAAAGTCGGTACAGGGCCGATCGACTCTGCCAGCCGGCGGGCGATCGTCTTCCGCATCTGCGTAAGCGGAATGTCTTCGTAGTCGACCTCCGGCGCTCCCCGTTCGGCCGCGCGTGGCGCTTCTGCCGCCGCTTCCACGTCGCGTTTCACGATCCTGCCGCCGGGCCCTGACCCCTGCACTCCGTCGAGCTCCACCCCGCGCTCGCTGGCCAGCCGTCGCGCCAGAGGCGACGATCTGACGCGCTCGCCCACTCGCGCTTCCTCCTCGCGGCTCGGGGGTCTGGCGGGCCTGGGTCGCGGCATGGCGCGCCCGTCACCCCTGCGATCGCGCTCCTGCGGCGGCATCGAGGCTTCGCCCTGCTCCTGACCCGGCGCCTTGGGTATCGAGGATGGCCACGGCTCGCCGCCTTCCCGTCGCGGCGTCCGGCGTGCGCCACCAGCTTCCAGCCGCGGCGCCTTGCCAACCTCTTCCGCATCTTCGGCTTCGGCTTCCACCTCGTCGCCAACCTCGCCGTCACCGGCGACGCGACGGGCCGGAGGCTCACCAGTGTCAGCTGCCTCGGCCGGCTTCGACGCGGGCGTCTCCGCCGGTTTTGCCTCCTCACCGGCTGCAGGTGCTTCCGCCACGAGGCTTTCGATGTCCTCGTCCTCGGCGGCAATCACCGCGATCAATGAGCCCACCGGTGCGGAGGAGCCCTCGCTGATCAGCTGCTTGCGGAGCACTCCGTCGCCCCGGGCGACGAGTTCCATCACCGCCTTGTCTGTTTCCACCTCGGCCAGCACATCGCCGCTGTTTACAGCGTCACCTTCGTTCTTGAGCCATTTGACGAGACGCCCTTCCTCCATCGTGGGCGAGAGCGCCTCCATGACGACTTTGGTGGGCATCAGTCCTGGTCCAGGTACATGACTTTACGAATCGCGGCGATCGTCTTCGCTGCGTCGGGTTTCGCGGCGCGTTCGAGGTTCTTGGCGTACGGCATGGGGACATCGGCCTGATGCACACGCACGACCGGCGCGTCGAGGAAGTCGAAGCACTCGCGCTGGACATAGTCCACCACCTGCGCTCCGATACCGCACATCTCCCAACCCTCTTCCAGCACAACTGCGCGGTTCGTCCGTCGCACCGAGTCGGTGATGAGGTTCACGTCCATTGGTCGCACTGTCCGCATGTCGATCACATCAACACGAATTCCTTCCTCCGCCAGCTTGTCGGCAACCTGGAGCGCCAGCAGCACCATCTTCCCATTGGTGATCAGGGAGCAATGGTCGCCCTCGCGCTTGCGCTCCGCCACGCCGATCGGGATGACGACCTCTTCGTCGTCCGGCACGTCGCCTTTCGTGTTGTACAGCATTTCTCCTTCCAGGACGAGCACCGGATTCTCATCGCGGATCGCGCTCTTGAGCAGCCCCTTGGCGTCATACGGTGTGCCCGGCGTGACGACTTTGAGTCCGGGGATGTGCGAGAGCCAGCTCTCCCATGCCTGTGAATGCTGTGCGGACAGTTGCAGCGCGGCTCCGTTCGGCCCGCGAAACACCATCGGGATGCGAAACTGGCCATCCGACATGTACAGCATCTTCGCGGCCGCATTCACGACCTGGTCGAGCGCCAGCACAGCGAAGTTCCAGGTCATGAACTCGATCACGGGCCGCAGCCCGACCATCGCGGCGCCGACACCCACGCCGGCAAAGCCGAGTTCTGAAATAGGCGTGTCCACCACGCGCATTGGTCCGAACTCGTCGAGCAGTCCCTTGGAGACCTTGTACGCGCCATTGTACTCACCGACCTCCTCCCCCATGAGGAACACGCGGTCGTCGCGGAGCATCTCCTCGCGGAGAGCCTGATTGAGAGCGTCGCGGTATGTGATGGTCGGCATGATGTGGCGACTAGCTGGTCGCTGCTTCCTCCGCGTAGACATTGGCATACAGCGCATCCAGCTCCGGCTCCGGGCTGGCATCCGCGAAATCCCATGCATCCTGCACGACGGCCTTGAGCTCTTCATCGAGTTCCTTGAAGCTGTCCTCGTCGAGCTCACTGGATTCCTTCATGCGCGCCTTGAGCTGCTGTATCGGATCGCGCTTCATCTCGGTTTCCAGCTCAGCTTTCGTCCGGTACGTGCCGCTCACGGCGTCCGACATCGAGTGCCCGACAAACCGGTACGTGCGCATCTCGAGCAGGGTAGGGGTTTTCTCCGCGCGCGCGCTCTCGACCGCACGCGTTATCGCGTCCCGCACGGCGAAGACGTCCTGCCCATCCACGGATTCGCCCGTCATCGCGTACGATGCCGCGTGTGCACGAACGTCCTGGTTCGCCATTGCCCGCCACACCGCCGTCCCCATGCCGTAGCGGTTGTTCTCGATGATGAAAACCACAGGAAGCTTCCACAGGCTCGCCATGTTCAGCGCTTCGTGGAACGCCCCGATGTTCACGGCTGCTTCGCCGAAGAAACAGAGGCAGACCTGGTCGCCCTGCCGGTAATTGATGGCGAAACCGACCCCGGCAGCGAGCGGGATGTGAGCGCCTACGATCCCGTGCCCACCGAGAAAGTTGATGCTCGCGTCGAAGAGATGCATCGAGCCACCCTTGCCGCCGGAGCATCCGTCGCTCCTGCCAAATAACTCGGCCATCACGGCGCGAGGTGTCATGCCGCGAGCCAGCGCCAGCCCGTGATCGCGATAGGCGGTGATGACGTAGTCATCCTCGCGGAGCACGGACAGCGCGCCCGTGCTGATCGCCTCCTGTCCGATGTACAGGTGGCAGAATCCGCCAATCTTGCCCAGCGCATACGCTTCCGCGGCCCGCTCCTCGAAGCGGCGCTGCAGCAGCATCGAACGGAGGAATTCGCGTCGGAGGTCAGCGTCCCCTGTATCGGTCGGGCGCGTTCTCCTGCGCGACGGTGCAGAGCGATGTTTGGTCCTGGGCACGATCAGACTCCCGCCGCCTGTACCTGCTCCCAGGCGTGATAGCTCGACCGTACCAGCGGCGCTGACTCAACATGCCGGAATCCCATCAGCATCCCTTCCTCGTACAGCCGGGTGAACTCATCCGGTCTGTAGTATCTGTCCAGCGGGTGGTGCCGGTCGGAAGGCCGCAGGTACTGCCCGAGAGTGAGGATGTCCACGTCCACCGCGCGCAGATCGCGTATCGTGGCGATAACCTCTTCGATCGTCTCACCCATACCGAGGATTATCCCGGACTTTGTCGGGATACCGGGCGCGATCTCCTTCGCCAGGCGGAAAATCTTCATAACCCGCTCGTACCGACCGCCGGGGCGGCACCGCTTGTACAGTCGCGGGACTGTCTCGGTGTTGTGGTTGTAGATCTCCGGACCTGCTTCAAGCACCGTCCGGATGCTCGACTCTGTCCCCTGAAAGTCGGGAACGAGAACCTCCACGGAACAGTTGGGCACCCTCGCATGCACCTGCCGGATCGTTTCGGCGAATATCCAGGCGCCGAAGTCCGGGAGGTCGTCGCGGTCCACGGAGGTGATGACGACGTGGCGCAGGTTCAGCCGCGCTGCCGCTTCGGCCACGCGCTCCGGTTCGGCAACATCGTACGTTGGCGGTCGGCCGTGAGCGACGGCGCAGTACGCGCAGTTACGGGTGCACACGTCGCCGAGAATCATGAAGGTGGCGGTGCCATGCTCCCAGCACTCGCCGACGTTCGGGCAATGGGCTTCCTCACACACCGTGTGCAGCCCGAGCTCGCGCATCATTCCTTTCAGCCGCACGTAGTTCGCCCCGCCAGGCGCCCGCACCTTCAACCACGAAGGCTTGCGCTCCGGGAGAGGCTCCGCCCGGTGCCGTCCCAAAATTTGGTAGAGCTGGTCGGTCATGTCCGGGTGAATGTATCCGCGAACCGGCCCGGGCGAAATCGGGCGATGTCGAAAGTTAGGGGCTCCTCAAAAATCAGCTGCTTTAGCAGCAAGGCTGTCAGGGGGGCCAGGAGGACGCCGTTTCGCGAGTGGCCGCAGGCGTAGATCAGCGAGGGAAGCCGGTCGTCCGCTCCGAGGAGGGGGAGCAGGTCCGGAGTGACCGGCCGCAATCCTGCCCACGCGCGCGAGGGGGCTCCTTCCACTGCGGGGCACAGCGCCACCGCTGCCATCTCGAGGGCTGCCAGGGCCTCCTCCGTCGTGCCGTAATCGAACCCGACGCGCTCCATGGTGGAGCCGGCGATTGTACGCCCGCCTCGCGGCACCAGATAACATCCCGCGCCGTATACGACGTGGCTCAGCGGCTGCCGGTCGTGCTCCACGAGCTGGCCGCGAACAGGCTCAATCGCCCTGGCGAGAGGCGCGCCGGACAGCAGGCCCGACCATGCGCCGGCGGCAACCACCACCCGTTCGGCATCCACGCGCATGCCGTCCGCGGTTACCACTGAGGCATGTCCTGCCCCCGGGCTAAGCGATTCAGCGGCGGCTTCGCAGACGCGAATGCCGGGGTGCGCATCGACGGCAGCCCTGAGGGCGGAGAGGAGCTGCGCGCTGTCCACCGCCCCGTCCAGCGGCCACAGCACAGCGCCATGGGGCGCGACTATATCTGGCTCCACCGTTGCGACACCGCCGCAGTCCAGCCATGTACCGGAGCCCTGGGCGTGCACCGCGAGCTCTGCTGCGTGAAGCTCGTCTGCTGCGATTTCCAGCAGCCCTTCGCGATTGAGCTCGATTCTGATTCCCGTTCTCGCTTCCAGACCGGCTACGAATTCCGGGTACATGTCGCGCGCGGTGGTGGCGAGCTCCCTCATCTCCGGAGCGGTCAGCTCTATCGACGGCGCGAGCATTCCTGCAGCTGCCGCGGACGCGGCACCGGCCCGCGGTTCCGCAATGAGCACCACATCCATGCCACTGTCTGCGAGGGCGAGTGCGGCAGACGATCCGATCAGCCCGCCGCCCACTATCGCAACTCCGGCGCTCAGAGCCACCTTGAAACCGTCGGCCCGGGTTGATCGTAAGAGAAGCAGTCCCGCGGAATGTCCGCGGGCGGTCTCAGGAGGATGGAAATGATTCGCACGATACTGTCACTCGGCGTGTTCGCGATGGTCGGGCTTTTTGCGCTCGGCTTCGTGTTCAAGATCTTCGCCGGGTTCATCGCGCTGGTCGTGTGGCTGCTCGTGCTTGCCGTGAAGGTCGCTCTGGTTGGTGGCGTCGCCTATGTCATTCTGCGCGTCGTCAGTCCGGGCACAGCACGCCGGTTGCGCGCGGGTTTTTCCGGCGACGGTGGCATCTGATCCCGCCGCCGGCCGCCGCGCGAATCAGCGCGCAGCGGTCGGGGGCGTGTAGGACCGCATGTGCAGGCTGATACTGCCGAACGACAGTCTTGATTTGATCTGCAGCACCAGACGCCGGTCGTCATCGGAGATCCATACCTCGGCCTGACCTCCCTCAGCGAATATTCCCCGCGTCTTGATGATCGGCCGCAGCACCACCGCGTCGAAGGTTCCTGCAGGGACTGTTACGCTTTCCCGCCTGAGAACGTGGATCGTCACCGGATTCCTGTCGGGGCGGAAGTACCGGTTGAACTCGTACTGTTCGCCTACCGTGAGCGGTACGGTCCTGATGAAGTAGAGGAACGACGCGTCGTCGAGCGGCTTGTCCACCGAGGGCTGCTCCGTGGGATTGTCCGACGAAGTCTCCACGAAGACACGGCGCTCGGGGTAGATCTCGTAGCGCCGCTCCCGATCCCTGGAACCCTGCTCCAGATCCTGCACGAACCGCAGGGACGAGAGCGTCTCCGTGTCGATCCAGCTCTGCAGGACGTCGTTCACCTTATAGAAGAAAGTGCCTCCACGCAGCGTGAACTGCGTGTGATACGCGCGGCGCCCGCGAATGGCTGTGAACTCGCGGACCTCCATCGCCGCACCCCCCACGCGCACGGGGCCGAAACGCACATCGAACGTGAGCCTCTCGCCGGGGCCGAACGGCACACTGTCCGCAGGCTGCCCGACGGGCTGCGCAATTCCCACCGATACAGCGGCGACACACAGAATCGCTGTAAGCACTCTCATCGTGCGGGCACCGTGGACCGGCCGGCGGCGCGCGCAATCCGCAAAACCGCGACGGCCTGGGCAGCTGCACGCAGTCGCGACCCGCGCTGTCGCAGATCGTACCGTGGACTCGTAGCCACACTCTCGAGCCGGCGGGCGGCGGGAGCGGCAGCGAGCAGGAGCTCAACATCGGCAGCCGTGCCGTGACTCCTGAGCAGCGGCTCATCGCGCACACGGCGAAGCAGCTCGCGAATCACGGCTATGCGATACAGCCGGAAGCCGCTCAACGGATCGCTCGTTCCGAGACTGGTACCGCGGGATCGGAGCAGCCAGCGCCCGAGCACGCGGAGCCGGTGCACCGCGGCGGGCATGCCGCTAACGCGTGCGCGCTCTCCGGTGACCACATCTGCGCCACCCTCGAATCGCCTGACGAGCTCCGGGATGTGCTCGGGCGCGTCGGTGAAGTCTCCCTGCATGACTATCAGAGCGTCGCGGCGTGGATACCGACTGCGCGAGTTCGCTGCGCGGCAGCACGCCTCCAGTGCACGGCCGTAGCCGACCACTTTGTCCGAGCCGAGTATCGTGAGAGGCAGGACGTCGGTGTAACCTGCGATTGTATCGCCGGTCGCGTCAGTACTGCCATCGTTGTACACGATGATCTCGTACTCGCGCGAGTACTGCTGAAAGACCTTGCGGATCCTCCAGAGCAGCAGACCGACAGTTGGGGCTTCGTTATGAACCGGAATGCAGAGATACAGCATGTGGTCGCAAGTTAGTGGGCTCACCCAGCAAGGGCGCGCGTCGTAAGCTTCCTGTTACACCCGCAGGGGGCCAGCTGGTTCAATCTTCGCGCCGGACGGCCCGGCCGAATGCCTGAAACAGCCGCCTGTCCCACGGTTCTTCGCTGCTGCTCATCTCCTCTGGGTGCCACTGGACGCCCAACAGCCACCAGTCATCTCCGGACTCGACGCCCTCCACGACCCCGTCAGGAGAGTGCCCTGTGGCCAGCAGCCCAGGTGCCAGGCGTCCGACCGACTGGTGGTGCATGGAGTTGACGACAATGCTCGTGGACCCCAGAGCATCGGCGAGTCTGCTGCCCGGCTGTATCGCGACCTGGTGTGTCCGTGCTTCCCGTGGTCCCCCCCCGCCGGAGTCGTGCGCGATCGAGGAGGCCAGTTCGCTCGGGATGTCCTGGACCAGGGAGCCCCCGAGTGCAACGTTCACTGCCTGAATGCCCCGGCAGATGGCCAGAACGGGAGCCTTCTTGTCTCGAGCTGCGGCTATCAGTGCCAGCTCCGTGGCATCGCGAGCTGCGTCCGGCGGGTTCGCCTTCGGATGGAGGGGCTCTCCGTACAGGGCAGGGTCCAGGTCCCCTCCCCCTGAGAGTACCAGCCCTGCCGCGATCGACATGGCGCCGACCGCATCCTCCACACGGGCCAGCGGGGGCACAATCAGCGGTATGAGCCCTGCATTCTCCAGGGCAGTCACGTAGGCCGCGTTGAGGCGAACCCTGCTGGTGTCGCCGTCAACTTTCCGGGTGCTGCTGACGAGAACTATTCTATTGTGCATCTTCGCTGCTTCCCCATGAGGTGTGCTTGACAGCTGAATCGTACTGATGCGCAGGGTCCTGCGCCTGGCCGGGCTGCTCACAGCGGTCATCGCCACTGCTTTCCCCGCCGGCGCACAGCCGGTCGGACGGGAAGTCGTGGAATGCCGCGGTCAGCCGATTACGACGATCACGATCGAAACACGCCCGCCCTTCACACCTGACCAATCGGATTTCGTGACGCGAACGGCGAGGGCTGTACGCAATGTTCACGCGACTACCCGCAGGTCGGTCGTCCGGCGGTATCTGGCGCTCTCTGAGGGGATGCCGTGCAACGAGCTGCGACGGGCCGAATCCGAGCGCATACTGCGCGCGCAGCCGTACATAGCGGATGCCGCGATAGTCGCGTACTCCGACGGCCCGGAGGCTGTGGCCATTCACGTGACGACCGTGGATGAACTGTCGTTGATACTGGACGGATCAGTCTCGGGGAGCTCACCGCACGTCCGGGCCGTACGCCTTGGAAACGCCAACCTGTTTGGCTCAAGTCTGTATGGCGCGGGTCACTGGCGCGACGGACGTGGATTCCGGGATGGCTACGGGGTGAGCCTCGCGCACCATCAGCTTTTCGGCCGGCCGTACATGCTGGAGTTCGACGCAGTCAGGCGGAACGTCGGCCATGAAGTCTACATTGAGGCGAGCCATCCCTACCTCACGGAACTGCAGCGAATCGCCTGGCGGACTCATTATGGCGTGAGGGACGGCTACTCGCATTTCCTGCGGCAGTCCGACACGGCCGCGTGGGTGGCGTTACGCCAGATCCACGCTGACGTGGGCGGAGTGATCCGGCTCGGGGGACCCGGCCGCCTCGTGCTTGTCGGTGGTTCAGTGTCGCACGAGCGGGACACCCCTGGCACGCTGCCGGTCGTGCTCGACCGCGGGGTCATCCGCATCGACACGGCTCCCTCGCTTGTGAGCCGCTATCCGAACCGGCGTCAGACCCGCGCGAACGCGCTGTTCGGCTTTCGCGGCCTGCGCTTCATGCGGGTGACCGGCTTTCAGTCACTGGACGGCGTTCAGGACGTGGCGAAGGGCCTTCAGGTCAGCGGGCTTCTGGGACGTGGGATGACGTTCCTGGACAAGGGCAGTGACCGTGGCATCTTCGCTTCAACGTCTCTGTTCGGTGGTTTCGGGTCGCCTGCTCTCTACGGAAGCGTGGACGCGACCTTCGAAGCCCGGAGGGAGCAGGACGAGCGACGCTGGCTCGGGGTCATTACGAGCACGCGGCTGGCCGTGTATGCCACGCCGTTCCCGCGCCACACTTTCGTCTCGAGCACTGAGTGGACGGGCGGTTGGCGCTCGCGTGTGCCATTTCAGCTCACCTTTGCTGACAAGGAGGGCGGTCTCCGCGGCTTCGGCGATTCACGCGTCGGCGGAGCGCATCGCCTGGTGACGAGAGTCGAGGACCGCTATCTGTGGGGCGGCTTCCGTCACTACGCGACTTTCGGGGTGGCCGGCTTCACTGACGTCGGCAAGCTGTGGCCTGGCGACGCGCCATACGGCGTGAACAGCAAGGTGAGCGCGAGCCTCGGCGTGAGCCTGCTGGCCTCAGTGCCACCGCGATCGCAGCGGCTGCTCCGTCTGGACCTTGCTTATCCCCTCAATCCGGATGTGGGACGGAAGGCGGAGCTGCGCTTCACAGCGCAGAGCGGTGCGCGCCTCGTGTGGCGGGAGCCGCGCGACGTGCGCAATGCGCGGGAGAGGAGCGTCCCGACCAACGTGTTCACTTGGCCGTAGGCTTAGTCAGGGCTGTGCTTGTGGCTGCCAGCAGTGCGGCTGGCAGCCACGAAGCACTGCTAAGCTTTCACGGTCTTCGTGAGCCGCTTCAGGAAGGGCACGAGAAGCAGCAGTAAGGCGGCCGCGCCCAGCGAGGTCGCGACTGGAATCGAGAAGAAGGCAGCCTGCGACGGTATGCGCTCTGTCTGCGCGGCAAGCCACCCGCCCAGGTAGTTCGCCGCTGCGTTGGCGAGGAACCATGCGCCCATCAGAAGCGATGCGAATTTCACTGGCGCAACCTTCGTCACGTACGACAGGCCGACTGGAGAGAGCGCCAGCTCGCCCCATGTGTGCAGCAGGTAGGCCAGTGTCAGCCAGATGAAGCTCACCTGTGCGCCGCCGTCCACGCGCCCGCCGGCTACCACCATGAAAATGAATCCGAGTCCCAGCAGTGTGAGCCCGAGGACCATCTTGAGCGGCGTCGAAGGCTCGCGCCCCCGCGTGCCGAGCCCGATCCACGCACCGGCGAACACGGGCGCAAACAGCAGAATGAACAGCGGATTCAGCGACTGGAACCAGCTCGCCGGGATCTCCCAGCCGCCGATCGTACGATCGGTGTGACGGTCGGCGAACAGGTTCATCGAGCTCCCGGCCTGCTCGAAGGCCATCCAGAAGAAGATGACGAAAAAGATCACGATGAACAGCGCGATCACACGATTGCGTTCCTCACCCCTGGTCCCAGCCAGTGCCATCGCGGCCGCTGCGGTACCGATCGCCGCGATAGTCATCGGGATGACACCGCCGTTGGAGAAGAACACGACACCGGCGCCGACGATCGCGCCAACCGTCGCGGCGAGCCAGTTGCCGCGTTCCTCCAGCGATTCCGCAGCCACGGCGGCCGCATTGCTCGGGTCGTGTTTCGCGATAACCCCGATTCCCGGCAGATACTTGTCTCTCCCCCAGACGTAAACAATGAGCCCGAGAACCATTCCCACACCGGCCGCGCCGAAACCGTAATGCCAGCCCACGCGCTCACCAAGCCAGCCGCACACCAGTGGTGCGAGGAATGCGCCGAGGTTGATCCCCATGTAGAAGATCGTGAAGCCGGCGTCGCGCCGGCCATCGCCCTCGCGGTAGATCTGACCGACCATCGTCGAGACGTTCGGCTTGAAGAAGCCGGTGCCGATCACGACCAGCGCGAGCCCGAGATAGAACGGCCACAACTGACTCATGTCCTTCATCGCCACGCCGTCCGTCACCGGATTGGGTCCGAACGCGAGGGCGAAGTGGCCGAGGGCAATGACGATTCCACCTATCACCAGCGACTTCCTGGTGCCGATCAGCCGGTCGGCGATATACCCGCCGATGAGCGGCGTGATATACACGAGGCCTGTGTACGAGCCGTACAGGCGGGCTGCATCTCCGTCCGGCCAACCCAGCGCGTTCACCAGGTAGAGGACCAGGATGGCGCGCATACCGTAGTAGGAGAAACGCTCCCACATCTCGACGACGAACAGCAGGCCGAGGCCGCGTGGGTGCCCCATGAGCGACCGGTCGTCGAGAACCGGCGGGCGGTCGTGGGTGGTCGCGGCTACGTCAACTATGCTGGACATGCTCCTCCAGGGGATGCGATCGGCAGGCTACTGAGCGACGGGAAGATACCGTTCGGGAGGGTGCTCGCCACCGGCCTCGCGCTGCTGCTCCCACGATACCTCCGTTGGCAGCTGCTTGATGCACGCCGCGAAATGTCCCGGAGCCTTCTCTTCGAGTGGAGGCACGATGCGGGTGCACGCCGCATCCTTCGCCGGATGATGGCAGCGCGGGTGAAACACGCACCCCGGCGGCATGTCAGCCGGAGATGGCACGTCCCCGGTCAGCACTATTCGCTGACGGCGCACTGTCGGGTCAGCAACCGGAACGGCGGACAGCAGTGCCTGCGTATAGGGCATCAGTGGTTCGCGATACAGATCTTCGGCCGTCGCCAGCTCGACGATCTTGCCGAGGTACATGACCGCGACTCTGTCTGCGATGTGCTCGACGACTGACAGGTCGTGCGCGATGAACACATAGGACAGCTTCCTCTGCCGTTGCAGGTCCTGCAGCAGATTCAGCACCTGTGCCTGCACCGACACGTCGAGAGCTGAGACCGGCTCGTCGCATACGACGAGCTTCGGTTCCACCGAAAGCGCGCGCGCGATGCCTATCCGCTGCCGCTGGCCGCCGGAAAACTCGTGTGGATAGCGTGTCGCGTAGTCGGCCCGGAGTCCCACCTCCTCCAGCAGCGCGCCGACGCGCGCTGCCGCAGCGGTACCCTCGGCGATCTCATGTATCACGAGTCCTTCGCGGATGCTCGCCCCGACCGTCATGCGGGGGTTCAGCGAGGAGAAGGGATCCTGGAAGACGATCTGCATCTCCTGCCTCAGCTCGCGAAGCTTCCGACCCTCCAGCGCGCGCACATCCTTCCCCTCGAAGCGGATCTCCCCCTCACTGGGCTCGATGAGGCGCAGTACACAGCGCCCGGTAGTGGTCTTGCCGCACCCCGACTCGCCCACGATCCCGAGAGTCTCGCCCGAGGCAAGATCGAAGGAAACGTCGTTGACGGCATGCACCACCTCTTTGCCGCCCCTGAACAGTCCACCACTTGTGAACGTCTTGCTGAGTCTCTTCACGGAGAGCAGCGGTTCGCGCGCAGCTTCCGGTGGTGATCCGTTGCCGGACTCCGGAGTCGGGGTCGTCATGCGGCGTCGATCCGCCGGCGTGCCACCAGTGGCGTGTGGGGTTGAGCCCTTCGCTCAGGCTCTTCCGCGAGGTGGCAGCGACTGAAGTGGTTCTCTCCAACCTGATACAGGGGAGGGTGCTCGTGTTCCGTGCGATCCCATGAATAGGAGCAGCGATCGTGGAACCTGCATCCGTCCGGCCAGTCGGTTGGTGGCGGCACGGTGCCGGGGATCACAGTCAGTCGCTCGCGAATCGCACCGACCCGCGGGACCGCCTGCAGCAGACCTTCGGTGTAGGGGTGGTGCGGCGATGCGAACAGCACCTCTGTCGGCGCCTGCTCGACGACTTCGCCGCCGTACATCACGATCACCCGTGAGCAGGTCTCGGCGATGACGCCGAGGTCATGGGTGATCATGAGAATCGCGGTGCCGAAACGCTGCTGCAGATCCCGGAGCAGTTCCAGAATCTGCGCCTGGATCGTTACGTCGAGCGCTGTCGTCGGCTCGTCGGCGATGATGAGCGCGGGGTTCATCATCAACGCCATCGCAATCAGGACGCGCTGTCGCATGCCTCCAGAGAGCTGATGCGGATAGTCGCGGGCGCGTGCTTCGGGCGCGGGGATGCCCGTGAGCGCCAGCATGTCAACCGCCTTTCGCCACGCTGCCCGACGCGTGGCCCGCTCGTGGATGCGTGCCACTTCTGCGACCTGATCGCCGACCCTGAACACCGGATTCAGGGCCGTCATCGGCTCCTGAAAGATCATCGCGATCCGGTTGCCGCGGATGCGCCGCATCTCCTCTTCGCTCGCCGTTGCCAGATCCTTTCCCTCGAACACGACGCTGCTGCCATGTTCGATGCGACCAGGCTGACGGATGAGGCGCATGATGGAGAGCGCAGTCACTGACTTGCCGGATCCCGACTCGCCGACCAGTCCTACTGTCTCGCCCCTGCGGACTTCGAGCGAGACGCCGTCCACGGCACGTGCGACTCCGTCGCGGGTGTGAAACCAGGTGCGCAGATTCTCCACTGAAAGGAGCTGTTCGGTCATCGCAGGAAGATCGCTACCGTTGCGCCTGTACGGAGCCTCTCAGCCAACGTATTGACCGAGATGACAGTGGCGAAAAGCACGGCGCCGGGAAACAGGGCAAGCCACCAGGCCGTGCGCAGCTGTTCTGTCCCCTCGAGCATGATGTTCCCCCAGCTCGGGGCCGGCGGCTGCACTCCGAGCCCCAGATAGGAAAGTCCGGCCTCCAGTACCACGGTGTGCGCGAAGCCAAGAACTGCCGCCACCGCTGCCGGCGTCATCACGTTCGGAAGTAAGTGCCGCGAAACGATGCGCCATCCGTTCGCACCCAGTGCGCGGGCGGCGGTCACATAGTCTAGTTCCCTGGCCACGAGGGCCTCAGCGCGCACGAGTCGCGCCACGTGAAACCAGCCCGTGAGTCCGAGCACGGCCACGAGCGCCGGGAGGGGCAGGCTGCCGGTGGCGCTCACGAGGACGAGAACGAGCAGCACGCGGGGGATCGCCAGGAACCCATCGAGCAGGCGCATGAGGATGGCATCGATGGGACCGCCTGCGTACCCCGCGGCAATCCCGTAGGCAGTGCCCAGTGTAACCGACAGTGCCGTGGCGAGGATCCCGACAGTGAGTGAAATCCGGGCTCCGAAGATAACGCGGCTGAAAACGTCCCTGCTGAACGAGTCTGTCCCGAACGGATGCTTGGCACTCGGCGGCAACAGCTGCGCCCCGACGATATCCGGTTGAGCGAGGGGATCGTAGGGCGCGAGCCATTGGGCGGTGAGCGCAGAGAACACGAGCACAGCGAGGAACCCCCCGGCTACGAGCGCTCCCGTGTCCATCTCCTCGAGCCGGCGGGCGCTGGTCGCCCGCACGCGGGAGGGCTCGATATCAGCCATCGCGCACCCTCGGGTCCGCTGCGGCATACAGCAGATCCGCTATCAGGTTGCCGATGGCGACTGCACTGC
This sequence comes from uncultured Gemmatimonadaceae bacterium, assembly GCA_964577965.1. Lineage (GTDB taxonomy): Bacteria > Gemmatimonadota > Gemmatimonadetes > Gemmatimonadales > Gemmatimonadaceae > DASUUI01. The sequence continues at coordinate 20,379 of CAZOAT010000017.1, forward strand.
CGGCGACCACGACGACGGCGGTGACCACAGCGTAATCGCGCGAAGCGACGGCGTTCACGGCGAGCAGTCCCATTCCGGGCCACGCAAAGATCTTCTCGACAAAGACCGAGCCTGCGAGCAGTGCAGGGACCGTGAGGCCAAGCAGCGTGATCGTCGGCAGCAGCGCATTCCGCAGTGCGTGCCGCCGGACGATCAGCGGCTCCGCCAGACCCTTCGCGCGCGCGGTGCGGATGAAATCGGATGGCAGCACGTCCAGCAGTGCGGCACGCTGGTAGCGTGCAACAACCGCCGCACCGACGACGGTGAGCGTAGCGGCCGGCAGCACGAGATGTTTCAGCGTGTCGAGCGTGCGCCCCAGCCAGTCCATGCGTGAGTGCAGAACGGCGTCGGCGGCCCCGCCCGCGGGCAGCACTCCGAGGTTGAGAGAGAAGATGAGCAGCAGCAGCAGCGCGAGCCAGAACTCCGGGATCGAGTAGGCGAGCAGTGTCGTCCTGCTCAGGAGCCTGTCGGTGAACGACCCGGGGCGGCGCGCCTGCAGCACGGCCACTCCGATGCCGAGAGCGAAGCTCAGCAGCAGCGCCGTTCCGGCCAGGAGGAGCGTGTTCGGAATCGCCGCCCGGAGCGCTTCCGAAACAGGACGCTGTGACGAGAACGACCAGCCGAAGTCCCCCTGGGCCACGGCCTTGAGATACAGAGCGTACTGCTCAGGGAGCGGCTTGTCGAAGCCGTACGACCGCTGCCACTGCGCCCTCACTTCCGCCGTGATGTTGGGATTGTCCATCGCGGCCCCGAAAGGGTCGCCGGGCGCGAGGCGAACGAGAAAGAAGGTGAGTGACGCTACGACGAAGATGACGACTACGGCTTGCGCACCGCGGCGCAGCGCCAGCCATGCGCTCAACTGCGTACTACTCCCGCCCGTAATCGCAAACTCACCGGTTGCCTCCTCCCGCTGGGGACAGGTCGCGTGGGATCCGCTGGTCTGGATCGACTGACCAGTCGGCGAGGCCCGCCCACCATGCGTCGGGACGGATATCCTGCACCCGGAGCCGGCTGTGCAGGCCTAGTGTCACGCGCGGTTCGAACATCCAGATCGCCGGCGCATCCGCGATGATCGTCTCCTGAGCGCGGCGGAAGTACCCGCGCGCGGCGGTGGCGTCGTGCGCGGTGAGTGCGCTGTCCACCTGCGCATCGAACCGGGTGCTCTGGTAGGAGCCGTAGTTAAGCCCGCTCTGAGACCGCGATCCGCTCGTCCCCCACGTCTGGCGGATTCCGTGCGGGCTCACGTCAATGCGCCACGCGCCGAACATCGCGTCAAACCGGCGACGTCGTCCACGATCGACGAATGCAGCGTATTCCAGCTGCTCCAGATTCACCTGCGCTCCGATCCTGCGGAGCTGTTCCTGGAGCAGAACAGCCATCCTGACTCTGCTTCGGCTCGAGCCTGGCACCAGCAGCGTGAACCGCAACGCGTTCCCGCCGCGCTGGCGCACACCGTCCCCGTCAGGGTCGCGCCAGCCGAGCGAGTCGAGGAGAGCCGCGGCTCGCGCACTATCGAAAGGGAGCTGCGCAACAGTGGTGTCCGCGAGCGTGAGCGCTCTGGCCAGTGGGCCGATACCCACGAGCGCAAGTGTATCGAACACGTTCTGGACCATGGCCTGCCGGTTCACAGCCATGCTCAGCGCCCGGCGCAGTTCCCGGTCGCCGAACAGCGGATGCGGTCGGCCGGTGCCGGGGTCGCGCAGGTTGAACTGCACGAAGTGATATTCGAGCGAAGGCATCATGTGAACCCGCAGCGACGGCCTGCGTGACATCTCCTCGATCTGCTCAGGACGCAGCATCTCGAACACGTCTGCCTCACCGCTCATGAACCGGGTCACTGCGGTGCTGAAGTCCGGAGCGATCACCCAGATCACGCGGTCCAGTGCTGCGCGGCCACGATAGTTGCCTGTGTCGCTGACGAGCTCCAGCGACACTGTCGGGTTCCAGCTGGCGAACCGGAACCGCCCACTCCCGACGGGCTGGCGCGCGAATGCCGACTCACGGAGCCGGGCGTGGGGCACGTTCTCGAGAAGGTGGCGGGGAACTACGAGCAGTGGATAGGTCGTCTCGAAGAACTGGGCGGGTGTCCTGCTGGCATACCAGAAGATGGCCGTGAGCGAATCCGCGACAGTGACCGAATCGATGTTTCTCAGGAGGGGAGCTGCGGGCGATGCCACCTCGGAGCTCGTGTACAGCTCCCAGGTGAACCGCACGTCGTCCGCGCTCACCCGCCGGCCGTCATGCCAGCGTGCGTCCTCCCGCAGATGGAACGCGATCGACAGAGAATCGTCGCCCCACGTCCATCCGCGGGCCAGGACCGCATGGAAACCCTGATCTCCCACGGTGTTGAGGTCATTCCCGATTACTGCCAGGCGGTCGAAGATCTGCTCCGCCACCTGCCGCCCCGAGGACTGCGAGATAAGCGGAGGTATCAGCGCGTCAGCGTCGGCCGCAGCGGAGATGACGAGTGTCCCACCGGCAGTGGCGGCGCGGGGCGCGTCGCGCTCGCCGCCGCAGGCGCTGGCGAGGAAGCATGCAAGGAGAGTGGAAAAGCGTCGGATCATTCCCGGGCGGTACGATGTTTCCTCACCGCCGCCATGTCCACAGTGGATCGCGGAACGCTGGAGCGTGCGCTTCTGCCTGCTGGCGGATCTCGTCCATTCCGAGCGCGGCGACGTGCCCGCCCGCGAGCCGCACGGTCGCGAACAGCGCATCTGCGACTTCGGTGGCGGACACATCGCGACCAAGCGTCGCCGATACAGAGGTGGCGTGCGTCTGACCCGTTCCCTCACCAGTGAGTTCCACGAGAAGAGGCTGGTCGTCGTGCAGCAGGATCGAGCCGTGCTGCAGCAGTGCGCCGTTCTCCAGAAACTGCGCGCTACCCACGAGCTTGCGGTGTCCGGCTGCCGTATGCGCCACGATCTCTCCAGCGCTCGGCTCAGCGAAGCACGGGTGCTGGTCCGGGTGGCGCGTGGTACCCGAACGCGCGATCGCCGCTTCGATCCCGAGCCGCAGGAGGGAAGCGAGAATGATCTCGTTGATCGTCGCGTACATCGTTCGGGCGACCGATCCGGAACTGACGTCCGCCGTCACGCTGTAGGTCAGCTCCCGCCAGTGCAGGATCGCGCGACCTCCGGTGGGCCGGCGAACGATGTCCACCCCCCGCTGCTGCAGCCAAAAGCGATCGTACCGATCGCGTGTCGCCTGATTCCTGCCCAGGGAGAGCGTCGGGCGGGCCCAGCCGTAGACCCTGAGCACGCGCTCGCCGGTGGTCCGTGCGCGCTCCATCAGCGCCACGTCAACCGCCATGTTCAGGGCTCCGTCGAGCTGCCCCGTATCGAGCAGCCGCCAGCCGGTCATGGGAAGGCGCGGGAAGGAACGATCAGCGGGTCTCCAGTCGGAGAGCGTCGGGTCCGTGACTAAATTAAGGGCAGCGCGTGCGCCCTCCCTCCTGGCGCTAGCGCGCGCTCACCACTGCACATCATGACTACAACGGTAAGGCAGGCAGCGCTCAAAGGGCGCGACAGCTTCGTCCCCCGCCACGTGGGACCGAACGACGCCGAGATCGCCGAGATGCTCGACGTGCTCGGCTATTCGTCTCTCGACGCGCTGATCGACGACGCAGTGCCGTCTCGAATCCGTTCGCCGCGACCGCTGCTTCTCCCGGCTGGACTGAGCGAAGAGGAAGTGCTGGCCGAGCTTCGCGCCATGGCCGGCCGGAACCGTGTCTTCCGGTCGTACATCGGAATGGGCTACAACGATTGCGTCACGCCTCCGGTGATCCAGCGGAACGTCATCGAGAACCCGGGCTGGTATACGGCTTATACGCCATATCAGGCGGAGATCGCGCAGGGGCGACTGGAGGCGCTGCTGGCGTTTCAGACGGTGGTGAGCGATCTCACTGCACTGCCTGTCGCGAACGCGTCGCTTCTCGATGAAGCCACCGCAGCTGCAGAGGCGATGTCGATGAGTTTCGCGATCGCCGGCCGAGCGGACAAGAACCGGTACTTCGTTGCGGACGACTGCCACCCGCAGACGATCGATGTGATCCGCACGAGAGCAGAAGTCCGAGGCATCGCTGTCGAAGTCGCCTCACCGGGTGAATTCGACCTCTCGGCGGACGCCTTTGGCATTCTGCTGCAATATCCCGCGACAGACGGAGCGGTACGTGATTACCGCGACATCTGCGCGGAGGCACATGCGCACGGAGCGCTGGTGACGGCGGCCACCGATCTCCTGGCTCTCGCGCTTCTGACGCCGCCGGGGGAATGGGGAGCCGACATTGCCGTAGGGAACAGCCAGCGGTTCGGCGTTCCACTCGGCTACGGCGGTCCTCATGCTGCCTTCTTCTCCACCCGGGACGAGTACAAGCGGCAGATCCCCGGGCGCATCATCGGTGTGTCGCGCGACGCCGATGGGCGTCCGGCGCTGCGCATGGCGCTGCAGACGCGTGAGCAGCACATACGTCGGGAGAAGGCCACCTCCAACGTGTGCACCGCGCAAGTGCTGCTGGCCGTTGTCGCCGGGATGTACGCCGTATATCACGGTCCCGAGGGAATCGCCCGTATCGCCGAGCGGGTCCACCAGTACGCGGCAGTCCTCGCCACGGGACTGGCCCGGCTTGGCCACGAGGCGGTACACGACGACTTCTTCGATACGGTTCGGATCGATCTTGCTGAAGAGGTGGCTGCGCGGGTATCTGCGGACGCCGAAGCGCGCGGAATCAACCTTGGGCGCCCGGCTCCCGAAACTCTGGTCATCGCCCTGGACGAGACAGTCACTGAATCGGATCTCGCCGAGCTGTTGACGGTGTTCAATGGCGGTGTCTCCACTCCGTTCGCTGTCGCCGAGCTGCTCACCGACGCCGATCCCCGGTATGACGAGCGGTTCCGCAGGGCGTCGCGCTTCCTGACTCATCCTGTGTTCAACACGCACCGGTCGGAGACGGAGCTGCTCCGGTATCTGTTCGATCTTCAGGGCAAGGACCTGTCGCTGGTGCATTCAATGATCCCGCTCGGCTCGTGCACGATGAAGCTGAACGCGACGACTGAGATGATGCCGGTCACATGGCCGGAGTTCGCGCGCATCCATCCGTTCGCGCCAATCGACCAGGCAGCCGGATATCAGGAGCTCTTTCGCGGTCTGGCGATCGCACTGTCGGAGATCACCGGGTTCCCGGCGGTCTCACTGCAACCGAATGCAGGTTCGCAGGGCGAGTTCGCCGGGCTGCTGGTGATTCATCGCTACCACCAGTCACGGGGGGAGAGCCATCGCAACGTGTGCCTCATCCCGCAGTCAGCACACGGCACCAACCCGGCGAGCGCAGTGATGGCTGGAATGAAAGTCGTGGTCGTGAAGACCGACTCGCAGGGGAACATCGATCTCGAGGATCTCCGTTCGAGGGCGGCCGCGTACCGCGACAACCTCGCCGCGCTCATGGTGACCTATCCATCGACGCACGGGGTCTTCGAGGAGACGATCGTCGAGGTATGCTCGATCGTCCATGACCACGGTGGGCAGGTGTACATGGACGGTGCCAACATGAACGCAATGGTCGGGATCTGCCGTCCCGCCGATTTCGGGGCGGATGTGTGTCACCTGAACCTGCACAAGACGTTCTGCATTCCACACGGAGGCGGCGGTCCCGGCATGGGTCCGATTGGAGTGGCTGAGCACCTGGCCCCGTTCCTTCCGGGTCACGTCGTCATACCGGTCGCCGGAGCAGCGCCGGGAGGGGCCGTTTCTGCAGCGCCGTGGGGGAGTCCGAGCATCCTGCCCATTTCGTATGCCTACATCCGGCTCATGGGCGGCGAGGGGCTCGCCTACGCGACCAAAGTCGCGATACTCAGCGCCAACTACGTGGCGCGCCGCCTGGCGGACTCGTTCCCCGTCCTGTACAAAGGGCACAGCGGAACCGTTGCCCATGAATGCATCGTGGACACGCGAGTCGTAAAGAGCTCGTCAGGGGTGGACGTGGAGGACATCGCCAAGCGGCTGATGGATTACGGCTTTCACGCACCGACTGTGTCTTTCCCGGTCGCCGGCACGCTCATGATCGAGCCGACGGAGAGTGAGTCGAAGGCCGAGCTGGACCGCTTCTGCGACGCGATGATCGCGATCCGTGAGGAGATTCGCGAGATCGAGATCGGAACTGCCGACAGACGCGACAACCCGCTCAAGAACGCACCACACACCATGCAGCGGCTGACGGCGACGGCCTGGACTCACGCGTACACCAGGGAGCAGGCTGCCTTCCCGGCACCGTGGATCCGCGCCCGGAAGTTCTGGCCGGCGGTCGCCCGGGTGGAGAGCGCGTACGGCGACCGGAATCTGGTTTGCTCGTGCCCGCCGACTGACGCCTACGCTGACAACGTCGTTGGAGAGAAAGGCGACTAGGGTAGCGAACCCGGACCAGCGGGAACCGCGGTTGCTTTCCGGCGATCGCTGATCGCTATTCTCCTACAAGCTTTCGGTAGGCATCGGGCTCAAGCAGTTCGTCCTGCTCTGCAGGCTCGGCCACGCGCAGGCGAATCATCCATCCCGCGCCGTATGGGTCGCTGTTCACCAGCGCGGGGTCCTTATCGAGCCGCTCGTTGATCTCTGTCACTTCTCCGGCCAGCGGGCAGAACAGCTCGGACACCGCCTTCACTGCTTCGATGGTACCGAAGACATCCTGCTTCGAGTATGAGGCACCGACGGCAGGAAGCTCCAGGAAGACTATGTCGCCCAGCTCTCCCTGGGCGTAATCGGTGATTCCGACCTCCACGACAGAGCCGTCACCTGTCGAGCGGACGTACTCGTGCTCAGGAGTGTAGCGCAAATCATCAGGAATATTGGACACGTGCGTCGGAGTTGAGGTGCGAGCCGCCGCCGCTATGGATCCGGATGCGAGCCGGGCGTTGGCTTTTCAGCCTGCAAGCTAGTTCGCAGGCGCAAGCTCGCGCATGGCGTCCCGCTGGAGCGATTCCCAGACGCCGGCAACAGCCTTCCGCAGCTCTTCTATCGACCCCGTGTTGTCGATGATGTAGTCCGCGCGTGCCCGCTTGAGCTCTGCGGGCATCTGAGCGGCGATCATGTTGAGCGCTTCGGCCTCGTCCACGCCTCGTCTGCGGACCAGGCGATCGAACCGGAGCTCGCGCGGGGCGTCTACCAGCACTATGCGGTCGCACTCGTCCGTGAGCCGGCGCTCGAACAGCAGCGGCGCGACATACACAAGGATCCGGACACCTTCCTCCCGCGCGGCGGCGACCCGCTCGTCACGAAGCCGCGCGATCTCCGGGTGCACTATCTGGTTGAGCTCCTCGAGCTGCTCCGGGTCGGAGAACACGCGGGCACGGAGCTCCGCGCGATCGAGTGATCCGTCGGGCGCGGTGACGTCGTCCCCCCACTTCTCGCGGATAGCCGCGAGAGCGCCGGTGCCGGGAGCCACTGCCTCCCGCGCCAGCTCGTCCGCATCAACGATCACAGCACCGCGCGCCGCCAGGAGCTCGGTGACCTCGGTTTTTCCGCTGGCGATATTCCCAGTTAGCCCGACTAGTAGCATGCGGGCCAACCTACCGGGCAAACTCTGCGCCGCAACCTTGAACTGGGCTGCGGCCGCTCGTTCTACCCTAAACGGATGTCGCGATCAGGGGCAACGTGACCTGCTGCTCCTGCGCGTGCGGCACTGCGTGGCACATCCGGCAGCGCGCTTCGTAGGAGTCGTGTCCGCCCACCATGATCTGGGGCGAATCGTAGGGAGCCGGTTGCCCTCCAATGAGCCGCTGATTCCGGCTCGCAGGCCCGCCGCAGAGAACGCAGATCGCGTGGAGCTTGTCCACCACCTCGGCGACCGCCATGAGCTGGGGCATTGGCCCGAAGGGCTCTCCCCGGAAATCGGTGTCGGTCCCGGCGAGGATCACACGCCGCCCGCGTGCGGCCAGGTCGGTGACGATCGCGATGATCCCGGCATCGAGGAATTGCGCCTCATCGATCGCGATCACCTGCGCCACCGGATCGATCCGCTGAGCGAGCTGGGTGGCCGAATCGACCGGGACGGCTTCCACGCTCCGACCGTCGTGGCTCGAGACCAGGTAAAGTCCGGCATAGCGTGCGTCCAGATGCGACTTGAACACCTGGACCCGTTTACGCGCGATCATCGCGCGGCGCACTCGCCGGATCAGCTCCTCGCTCTTGCCGCTGAACATCACCCCGGCGATGACCTCGATCCAACCGCCGGTCAGCTGGAACGTGCCCGTCACCGCGCTCGTCCGCCCCTGGTGTCGGGGCGCCTCCCCTCGCGCTCTGGGCGCGGGGGTCCGCTGCGCGAATCAGGTCGCCGGTCTCCTCGTTCGGGGCGCCCTCCCGCTGGTCGTGAATCCCGGCCGCGTTCGAAGCTGCGCTCACCCCGCGGACTGGCGCGTTCGCCGCCTTCCCGCGGCCTGCTGTACCTGCCACCCTCGCGTGGGCCGCGATCCCCGCCCTCGCGAGGCCCGCTGCGCGCAAAGCCGCTACGGGGACCACCCCGTCCGGAATCTGCCCCGGGTCGATCCCTGCGCTCAGCCGGGGGTGCAAGAGGCTTTTCGCTGCCAGCGTGCCGTTCGCGTTCCCGCTCCAGCATCCGGATCAGCGCGCCTGCTATCTCCGCTCCGTCGTACTCTGCCAGCAGCGGCTCGATTGCGCCCACCTCCCTCAGCCCGTGACCGCTCTCGAGCAGCTGCCTGATGTCACGCCGCAGCAGCTCGTCGGCCCTGCGGGCGCGGGGGTGCACCTCGCTCCGCTCCAGCGGCACCGCGCGGCCTCCTGTGAGTCGCCGCAGCGTGTCCAGCTCGCGCGCCTCGAGCAGGGCAACCACGCGCGCCGGCTTTGCGCGACTTACCACCTCCAGCGGGTCGGCATCGACGGGGAGATCGTACAGGATCACCGTGTGCGTGTTCGGCGCAACTTCACTCCGGCTGACGCGCACCACGTCGTCGGCGCGGCGGTACCCGAGCTGGCGGACAGCCGCCCGGGCTTCGGCTTCTGAGTCCTCGCTGAGTACGAATACCACGGCTGACGGCGGGTCCGTAGCGTCGAGCACCTGTCGCAGGGCAGCTGGCCTCGCCGCCAGTGAGGTGGTCACGTATGAGAGAGCCAGTCTCGATTCCGTGGCGGAGCCGACGGTTCCGATGCGGCGCGCCTGGTGCATGTGCCGCTCGATGAACTTCTCCATGGCGGGGGTGATTGCACGGGCGACTAACGTCCGTGTTGCGTCCTTCGGAGCCTCCGAGAGTACGGTCTCGAGATCCGTCAGTCCTTCCCCGGGTTCCGCCACAAGATCATCCACCCATGCCAGCAGGATCGACTGCAGGCCGTCAAGCCTGAGCGAAGAAGCGGAGAACAGCTCCCGCAGCACCCACGGCGGACCGGCCACCACACGCGCCGGGTCACTCTTCAGCAGACGGCTGGCCCTCGCAGCTCCAGTCGCCGGCAGGACGTCGATGCCCTGGACGCCGAAGCGGGTGAACGCTCCCGCTGCGAGTCCAACCGTGCTCTCCACATCAGGGGTCACGATCAGGAGCTGGGTCGCGGCGTTCAGCGGATCAATGCGTTCGACGAGAGGGGTGAGCACCTGCGCCAGGGAGGTCCAGTCGCGGGGTAGCGTGTAGACGGCATTCTGTGTCCGCACGAGGCGGCCGCCGGTATGTGCATCCTGGTTCAAGCGGGTGCCACCGATGTTGGGAGTGTGTGAAAAGCGGTGCGGGCGTCATAGCGCGACATCAGGCCGGCCGGTAATCTTCATGAGTGACTCCGGCATTTCGGCGCCATTGCTCCGCCGCTCGCCTGGCCGTGACCCGCAGCTGTAGTATAGCAGCGAAATTTCCCCGGTGCCCGTTGCTCCGACCTCAAGCATGATTACCGCCATCGTTCTGGTGAAGGCCGACCCGAAGAGCATACAGGCGTCGGCTGCGCGTCTTGCCGGTATAGACGGAGTTGCCCGCGTGTACTCTGTCTCTGGCGAGTGGGATCTCGTCGTGCTCATCGAGGTCAGTGACCACGATGCGATCGCGGCGATCGTTACGGAGCAGTTTCCACAGGTTTCCGGGATACAGCGCACGCAGACGCTGACCGCCTTCCGCGCATACTCGAAGGAAGATCTCGAGCAGGCGTGGGACATCGGGCTCGAGTAGCTGAATCCCTGATGCCGGTGACCCGCGCCGCGCTCGATACAGCGAGTCGCGCCGCACTCCGCGCCATTCTCGCGGTCAGACCAGAGGCTCAGGCCGTCGAGTATCCCGCGCTGGTGCCGGAGCACTCCGGCGCCTCTGATCCGCCGCTCCTCAGCGCAGCGGAGCAGCTGGAGGATGGGCCCGTGCGTGCCATCCCCGTCGCTGAGCCGGCAGCAGGGTTCGCCGCGTTCCTCGACGGGACGCAGCACGCGCGAATTCTGGCGTGGGTTGACAGCGTGCCGTACGTGTTCGGCACGGCTGCGGCCGCTGTTCGCGTTCGCCGCGATCGGAAGCTGCGTACGTGGGAAACGTCGTCCCCCCAGGTTCAGCGTCGCCTGTACCTGCCGCTGGCCTACACGGCTGGCTTCGACACACCGCTTGCCGACCTGACCATCGTCGATACGACCGCCGCCGGACTCGGCTCCCTGCCCTCGAGGCACCCTGCCGCTCTGCTGGAGCGGGCGCTGACTTGCCTGCAGCGGGATCGCGAACGAATTGAGCAGGTTCAGGTGGAGCGATGGATCGCAGCGGACGACGGCGTGTTGTGCGCGGATGGCCCGCTCCCCGCTGGAGGTCCTGCGCGCGAATCCGATCGGGTGATTGGTGCGATCAAGAGCCATCGAACGCTTTACGCCGACGGTGCGGCTCTCGACGTCGTGCTCTCGCTCGGGCCGATGGAACGGTCTCCCGTGTTCGCGGTCGCCAGCGGTGGACGCGTCCCGGTGGCGAGCTGGTACGTTCGAACCCGCGATCCGCGCGGTCGCGACGCGCTCTGGGGACTGGTGCGCCTCGAGTCTGTGCTGGTCACCGACGTCGCTGCACGCGCCGATCTCGTGTCCCGTTGGATCCTCGCGGAGAACGCTCCACTCGCTCTTCCCGACGCGCGATGGGACAAGATGACCTACGGTGTTCGTGACTGTGAGGCGTTCCTGAGGGCGGTCTCGTGACGCCGGCGCCGCTCGGCCGCGTGGTCGCCACCGAACGCAGGCCCAACACGCCGTACGAGTTCCATTTCTGGACCGAGGTCGCGTCACCCGTTGGGATCGGAACGATCGTACGGGTCGACGGGACGCACCCCGTGGACGGTACGATTCCGTGCATCTACGGCGTCGTGACGGAAGGGTTCAGTTACTCCGATCTCGACACTCCGATGCACGACGTGCTCGGACACGATGGCTCGCCCGCGCATCCGGGATTTGCAGCGACCGAGCGCGCCGAGATCCGGCTGTACACAGCCGCGGTCCTGCGGCAGATCCCCGACGAACCAGTGCAGCCCGTACCCATGGGCGCGGTTCATCTCGCCGGGGAGGACGACGTCTCCGTCGCTCTGCGGATGGACAGCTATCTCCGGGACGAGACCCGCACTGCGATCCCGGTCGGAGTCTACCGGGCCGGCGGTACTGAAGCGCCGGTCTACGTTGACGCTGATTTTCTGGTCGGCCCTGAGGCCGCACACCTGAACATCACCGGGGTCTCTGGTCTCGCTACGAAGACGAGTGCGATCGAATGGCTCCTCGCCAGCCTCTTCGCTCACTTCCCGGAGGAGAAGGGCTCGGTCGCAGCGGTGTGTTTCAACGTGAAGGGACCGGATCTGTGCTACCTCGACCTTGCGGGGCCCCTGGAGGAAGGCGATATCGCGCTGTACGAGCGGCTGGGTGTGCCCGCGGTCCCGTTTCCCGACGTCCAGTACTTCGCTCCCTATACGGCGAGAGGTTTCGCTCTCAATACGCTGAGGGCGAACGAGGCGCTGCTCCACAACGTGAATGCTCTGACGTGGGGGCTGCGCGAGGTCCTTCAGTTCGCCGAAGTGTTGCTGAACCGGGACGATGTGGATGCCAAGGCGGACGCGCTCATCGATTTCATACGCGAGAATATCGTCGATCAGAGGTTCGAGGATTCGCTTCTGAGTCGAGCCCACAAAGTGGAGTCGTTCGCAGATCTCGACGCCTGGTTCCGCGACCTGCTCCAGGGGATGGAGCGAAAGAACTCTGAATCGTGGCGAACCCACCACGTGGCCACCGTCCGGAAGGTGCGGAACCGCCTGTCGAACATCTCGACACGGTGCGCCGGATTGGTCACCGACGACGGGAGCGTCAGCGACCTCCCCTTCGGGAGCTTCGCCGACCGCGCGGTGTACGTGGTGGACGTGGCGCTCCTCGAGGAGGATGCGCAGGATCTCATCTTCGCCAGGGTTGTGTCGAAGCTCCGCGAGCATCTGGAGCGCCGCGATCTGGGTGTCAATCACGTGGTAGTCTTCGTGGACGAGTTGAACAAATACGCCCCATCGGACGGTCCGGAGACGTACGTCCGGCGGATGCTGCTGGACATCTCCGAGCGCGGCAGGTACCTCGGGCTCGTGCTCTTCGGCGCGCAGCAGTTCCGCTCACAGGTTCACCGTCGGGTAACGGGCAATGCCGGGACGGCCCTGTTCGGTCGCACCGATGCCGACGAGCTTGGCACTCCCGGTTATTCGGTCCTCAGTCACGCAGTGCGCGTGAAGCTCTCCGCCCTGGAGAAGGGCCAGCTTCTCGTTCGGCATCCGCACTTCACCCAGCCGGTGTTCGTTCGCTTCCCGAGGCCGCCTGTCCTCTCGGGCCGGGCGGGCGTGGAGCGGTTTCCCCAGATGCCGGAGGCGTCGGCCGAAGCTTCGGTGACCCGTTCGCTGCGCGTGATGGACCCGGACATCACTCTGGAGTGGGTGAAAGAGAACACGGCTCTGTACGAGGAGCGCGAGATCGTCAGGGCGCGAAACGCCACCGTGCGTGCGCGGCCTGAGAACCCGAAGGCGTTCTTCCTTTCCCAGTTCAGGCGGGCTGTCCGGGCCGAGGCGCCCGCTCCGCGTCGGGCTGCTCCGCTCCGCACACCGTCCACAGATGATCCGTACGGCTCTTAAGGCAGTCGCGTTGGGCCTGGCGGGGGTCGCGATCGCTGGAGGCGCGCTGCCCGCACAGACTTCGGTCATGCTGCGCCTGGCGCCGCGGATCGGCGATACTCTGCACATGCGGCTCGACCAGCAGATGGAGATGCGCGGCCGGCCGCAGGACAGCGCGGAGGCTGAGCGAAGGATCGCAAACACGCTGCGTGTGCGCGCGCGCGCGATCCCCACCCGCAGGCTGGGCCCCGCCACGATCCTCACGACTATTACCGACTCACTTGTGGTCTCCTCGCCGCTGGGGCCCGCCGAATTGATGGATCGGGCCAGACGCTCTCTCGTTGGCCGCGCTGTAGAGGTGAGGGTTCTCCCCGACGGCGCAATGGAGGTTCTCGATCAGGAGTTCCACGATGACGAGCCCTCGCCGCTTTTCGGCCACATGCCTCCGGTGCTTCCCAGCGTTCCGGTCAGCCGTGGTGATCAGTGGGTTCGCGAGATGCTGCTTCCGCTTCGGGGCTCCCGCAGCGGCGCCACTGCAGTCCGCGCGACGTTCCGCCTGGACTCCCTCGGCCGTGACGGCAGGATCGCCTACATCTCGGTACGCGGTGCTTTTTACGAGCGTCCATCGGCACCCGGCGGAGCAGAACGGCCGCTGGAAGGATCGCTCGCGGGCGTCATCGAGTTCGACCGGCACGTCGGCTGGATACGGGACTCCCGAACGACTATTACAATGCGCTCGGACGTGCGCGGCCCCGACCTACGCGCCGCCCCGATGGAGGTGTGGATGCGCATAACACAGCGGCTTCAGGCGCGAACCACTCAATGAGGCTGGTCCACCTCGCGGACCTTCACCTCGGATATCGTCAGTACCAGCGGCTGACGCCAACCGGGATCAATCAGCGCGAGGCGGACGTCGCCCGCGTTTTCCAGCGGGCCGTTGACAGGATCATCGAACTGCGGCCCGACATCGTGCTCGTCGCCGGTGACGTATTCCACTCCGTGCGCCCGACGAATCCGGCCATTGTTCACGCCTTCCGTCAGTTCTCGCGGCTGCGCGAGACCATGCCCGACGCCGTGATTGTTGTTATCGCCGGGAATCACGACATGCCGCGCGCCGAAACCGGCGGAATTCTCGGGCTCTTCGGAGAGCTCGACATCGGGGTCGCGGCGACCGGCCCACGGCTGTTCCCTTTTCACGACCGCGACCTGGAGATACTCGCTGTCCCCAGCACAATGGCGGTCGATCTGAGGTTGAAGCCCAGCGGCGCTGCGAAGCACAACGTGCTCCTCCTTCACGAGGAGATTGAAGGCGTACTGCCGAGACTCACGTGGCGGGCGGAGCAGTTCGCCAGCGAGCTGCCGCTTTCAGCTCTCAACGCGGACGAGTGGAGCTACGTGGCGCTCGGCCATTACCACGTGTACCGCCGGATTGCCGAGCGGGCGTATTACAGCGGCGCTCTGGAATACACGAGCAACAACATCTGGGGTGAGGTACTGGAGGAGCGCGCACAGCGTCTGACCGGGAAGGGATTCATCGAGCACGATCTCGCGACCGGGAAGCACACCTTTCACGTGCTGGAACCGGCCAGGCCGGTGCTGGATCTGCCGCCGGTGCAGGCCCGCGGAATGACTGCCCCCGAGCTGGATTTCGCAATTCGGGAAACCGTGGAAGCCCGCGACGGCGGTATCGACGGAAAGATCGTGCGTCTCATGGTCATCGACGTCCCCAGGCACATCGCCCGCGCGCTGGATCACCGCACACTGCGCGAATACCGCCGCCGGGCACTGCACTTCCACCTCGATGTCCGACGGCCCGAAGTGGTTCGTACGCAGTCTGTGTCCGGGGCGCCCGGCCGCCGCGCCTCGCTTGCCGATGTCGTACGCGACAGCCTTCGCAGCCGCCACATCGATCGCGACATCGACCGCGAAGAGCTCGTCGGGCTCGGACTCAGATACCTGCGCGACGCCGAAGCCGCCGAATCAGCTCCGCTGGTCGAGCAGGAATCGGAGTGAGACTCCACCAGCTTCAGCTGCTGAACTTCCGGCAGCACGCGGATACGACGATCGATTTTGGTCCCGGAATCACCGGGATTATCGGACCGAACGGTGCAGGCAAGACGACGATACTCGAAGCCATCGGCTGGGCGCTCTACGGCAAGCCAGCCGCGCGCGGCAAGCGTGAGACCATCAGGTTCGTACGCGCCCCCGAGCGGTCGCCGGTGCGGGTCGAGCTCGATTTCGAGCTCGCGGGACACCGGTATCGTGTGGTGCGGGAGCTCACGCGTGCCGAAGTCTTTCTCGACGGCGACGACAGTGCGATAGCGACCTCCACCAACGGCGTCACGGAACTCCTTCAGCGCCGCCTGGGGATGTCGCGAAACGAGTTCTTCAACACCTACTTCACGGGACAGAAGCAGCTCAGCATCATGGCTGCGATGGGGCCGGTGGAGCGCGCGCAATTCCTGTCGCGCGTGCTCGGGTATGAGAAGCTGAGGTCCGCCCAGGAGCTCGTCCGTACGCAGCGCAAGCTGATCGTCGCGGAGCTGAATGGGATTCGCGGCAGCATGCCGGAGGCCACGCAGGTGGCGCAGGCTCTCACCGCTGCCGAGCGGCGCGTTGCGGAAACGCGACGCCTGGCTGACGAGCGCCAGCGCGAGCACGCAGACTGTGCCGGCCGAATGGCCACCGTCGCACCGCGCTGGGACGAAGCGCAGCGGCAGCGGCAGGCATGGCAGACCACCCTGGCCGAGCTTCAGACAACCGAGGCGCGCATCGCGGCCCTGACGTCCGAGGGCGAGCGGGTTGGCGCGGATCTCAGCGCGATAGTCCTCGCCGGAGTGGAGCTCGACGACCTCAGACTGCGAACCGCAGGCCTGCCAGAGCTCACGGCGGAGCTTCAGCGGCTCGACGAGTTGTATCGCGCCGAGGGCCGCCGCGACACGCTCCGCGAATCGCTCGCGGAGCTGAAGACTGAGCTGGGGCGACTCCAGCAGCGACGCGATCAGCTGCTGGCGGCGCCGCAGGAAGAACAGGAAACGACTCTGGTGCTTGGCACCAGGCGGACGGAGCTGGAGGAAGCGCAGGCGAAACTGGAGGAGCGACGCACCGTGTGGGTGCGCGCCAGGCAGGAAGCACAGACCAAACGCACAGCGCTGCTGCAGCAGCATGCGGATCTCAAGGTACAGCTCGAGCGCATCCAGGATCTCGGAGCGGATGGCGTTTGCCCCACATGCAGCCGTGTCCTCGGCGAATCGTTCGATCGCGTGCGCGGCCACATCGAGGAGCAGATAGAGGCCGTTACCGTCGACGGGAAGTATTTCCGAAGCAGGGTGGAGCAGCTCGAGGAGACACCGGAGGAGGTGAAGCAACTCGAGGAGCGGCGGCGGACGATCATGCAGGAGGCGGCGGAGCTCGAGCGCGCACTCGCCCGCATTCAGAGCTCCGTGCAGGAGATGACGATCGTCGAACGGGAGCTTGCGCTCAAAGAGCAGCGTCACGCGCAGCTGCTGCAGGAGATCGCATCGATTCCGGGAGGGCTCGACCGGGAGCGGCATGCAGCCGTGCGTGCGGAGATCGATAGTCTCACGCCGTTGGTGGCACGCGCCGAGCGACTCGCTGCGCTGTTCGAGCGCGGACCGCACATTCAGCGGGACTACGAACGCATAGGGAACGCGCTCGTCGCCGACAGGGGCAGGGCGCAGGAGCTTGGGGCTGTACTGGAAGGGCTGCAATTCTCCGAGGAATCCTTTGCTGCCATTCGGGGAGAGTTCGAGAGCGCATCCGAAGCGGCGCACCGGGCCGAGATTGCGCGTGTCGAAGCAGAGAGCGAGCTGCGTACAGCTCGCGAAGCGCTCGAGTCAGCAGGGCGGGCGAGTGAGGAGTTCAGGAAGATGGAGGAGCGCGCAACCGCGCTCACACGCGACCGGCGGCTGCATGAGGAGCTCGACCGTGGCTTCTCAGATCTGCGGACCGACCTGAACGCTCAGCTCCGTCCGGAGCTTTCTGAACTGGCGAGCACGTTCCTCGCGGACCTCACCGACGGCAGGTACACGGAGCTGGAGCTGACTGACTCTTACGACGTGCTGGTACTGGAGGAGGGGGTACCCAAGCCGGTGATCTCCGGCGGTGAAGAGGATCTGGCGAACCTGGTGCTCCGTCTCGCGATCTCGCAGATGATCGCGGAGCGTGCAGGCCAGGCATTCTCTCTGCTCATTCTCGATGAAGTGTTCGGCTCGCTCGACGAGCTGCGCCGGCACAACGTCGTGGACCTGCTCCGCAGTCTCAACGACAGGTTCGAGCAGGTGGTGCTCATCACGCACATAGAGTCCGTGCGGGATGGGCTCGATCGCGTGCTCAGCGTCCGGTACGACGAGGCGACTGGCTCCTCGAAGGTGGAGGAGGGTGCGCCCGCCGATGTCGCAGGGATGACCGACGATGCTGAATCCGCTGTGGAAGTCGCGGTGTCCTGATGGCGTTCGTTCGCAATTGGCGGCACTCGCGTTCGGTCTCTGGACCGTTTCCCCTCACCGCGGACGACATACCCGAGCTGAATCGGCTGTTCAGCGACTCCTTCACCGAGCGTTACAGAAAGGACGGGCTCGTCGGAGTGCGGGTCCCTCACCTCAACCCCCGGGTCTGGTTGTATGCGATAGCGGACGCCGGTCGGGGTGCGCTGGGCTGGCGCGGGGATGGCGATCGGATGGTTGCCTTCAACCTGGTGCACTGCTCAGGCGCCGAGGGCTGGATGGGACCACTGGCTGTCGACAGCGACTACCAGGGGGCCGGCCTCGGAAAGACGATCGTGACGACTGGGCTTGAATGGCTCATGGCCAGGCAGACACGCGTGATCGGGCTGGAAACAATGCCGCGTACCGTCGAGAACGTCGGGTTTTACTCGGGCCTCGGCTTCGTTCCGGCCAACCTCACGATCACTCTGACTATCGATGCGCGGCATGCGTCGCGAGTGCCCACGATGCTTGGCGCACTGCAATCGATTGAGCGCGACGAGGTGCTGCGCCGATGTGCAGACCTGCTCGGCTCGATCATGCCCGGCTACGATTTCACCAGGGAGATGGAGCTCACGTCCGAGCTCGACCTTGGCGACACAGTGCTGCTCCTGGCCGGGCGGGAACTGCGCGCCTTCGCTCTCTGCCATACTGCGCCGCTGGCGGACGGTCGCGCTCGCGACGAGCTGCGCGTTCTGAAGCTGGTCGCTCGCGATGAGGCCGCTCTCGACGCGCTGCTACCGGAGCTCGAGGCGATGGCGCGGCGCGCGGGAACCAGACGGGTGGCGATCAGGGTGCAGGGGGCATACTCCGGTGCGTACCGGCTGCTGATGCGGCGCGGCGCCCGCGTCAGGTGGACTGATCTGCGGATGACCGCCTTTGGCCATGGCGAAACGATTCCGGGTGAAGGAATCGTGTTCTCGAACTGGGAGATCTAAGGGCGGTGGAATTGCAGTTCTCATCCTCAGTTCGCTACCGCAGCATATCCCGCAACGCGCTCCGTATCGTGATCCGCCGCAGATACTCGAGCTCCTCCGGCGCGAAGGGCATCGGCTCGATCCCGAGATAGCCCAGAGCGTTGTCCGGAACGACGTTGTCTTCTCCCAGCAGTTCGAGCAGCGACGTGGTTACCGGTGGATTGGGAAGCACCCGCTGCAGCACCGCCACGATGGGTGCGAGCAGCTGGCGCGGGATGTTCGCTATCACGCGACGGGCGCGCATCGCGAGCATTACGCGCTCTGTCATCTCCCGCAGTGAGAGCGGTGCCGGTCCGCCGAGCGCGTATGCGCCACCGATCGTATCGCTTCTCACGAGCGCGGTACCGACCGCTTTCGCGACATCGCGCACTGCGATCGGCTGAAAGCACGCACGACCGCCGTCCGGCAGCGGGACAACACCCGGAGACAGCCGAACGAGGCGGCCGAGAACGTTCACGAACTCGTCCGCCGGCCCGAATATCACGGACGGTCTGAAGGCCGTCCACTCGAGTCCACTATCCCGCACCATCTGCTCCGCCAGTCCCTTGCTGCGAAGAAATCGCGAGGGGGAGCCGGGAGATGCCATGTTCTGCGACATGAAGACGAAGCGTCGTGCGCCATGTGCGTGAGCTGCGTCGAGAAGACTGCGCGTGCCGCCGGTGTTGACTTCCTCGTACGACTGGCCGCGTCGTTCTATGGCGATGGCCGCGAGATGAACCACTGTGCCGGCGCCATCCATCGCTGCCCCGATCGCGTGATCGTCGCGCACGTCACCCGCCGTTACCTCGACCGCCAGGTCCGCGAGCACTGCCGCGGCCTTGAGCGGATCTCTCACCAGCGCGCGAACCTTCCAGCCGCGCATGGTGAGCTCGCGACAGACAGCCGCGCCCACGAGACCGGCCGCGCCGGTAACCAGAACCGGTCGCGACCCCTCACCGTCGGTCTTCTGCGGCTGCTCCAGGACCGCGGGAGCCACGCCACGCATCGGCGACGCCGTTGTGCCCTACCGTGGTTTCGTTGTGTCGCGCGTGCCCCGCACGACGATGCGATAGATCAGCAGAAAGACACCGACTGTCAGGATGCCGTGCACCCAGCCGGGACCTTCGAGTACCAGCGCAGCAATCGCCCAGAATCCGAGCAGGAGAATCGCCAAAAGCAAGAGCGGATCCGAGACTATTTTCATTGACGCTCCGGGGCGGAAATCTTAAATTGAGGTTGTTATTCGCAGGGGCGGAGAGCTCATTTTTTGAGCCAACAAGTCCACCGAGTGGGTTCGACAAGCTGTGTTGACGCCAGGCCCCAGTGCGGGGAAGGCGGAAGGCGCGGTGAGAGCCTCAAAAATTCGACTGGGCTTCAAAAAACCTCTTCGTTCCCGATCTTTCGACTCCGCTGGCACGTTGCCGGCGGAGTTTTGTTTATTCGTCTGCGCAGCGTCCGCCCGAGCCCTGGTCCTTCCCGGACCCCGCGTGCCGGGCCTGCGGTCCTCCCGGCGGCCGGACACGTCCGCTGATATACTACCCCCATTATGCCGCGCGTGACAGTCACGCGGCGGGTGCGATTCAACGCCGCACACCGCGTGCACAATCCGGCCTTCTCCGACGAGGAGAATGAACGCCTGTTCGGGAAGTGCAACAACCCGAACTGGCATGGGCACAACTACATCCTCGACGTATCGGTTGAGGGCGAGGTCGAGCCGGGCACCGGCTACGTGCTCGATCTTGCGGCGCTGAAAGGCATCATCAAGCGCGAGGTAGTCGATGTCGTGGACCATCGCAACCTGAACCTCGACGTTCCCTTCATGCGCGACGTGATCCCGACGTCCGAGAACATTGCCGTCGCATTCTGGCGCCGACTCGAGCCGCACGTAGCGCCCGCGCGGCTCGTACGTCTGGTGCTGTGGGAGACGGAGAACAACTATGTCGAATATCGTGGCCAGTGACATCGAGGCGACTGCCGCCGACGAACTCGAGCTGGCGGACACAGTCGAATTCGAGCAGCTGATCCGCCGGCAGCTGGAACTGATCGGCGAGGATCCCGGCCGGGAAGGGCTGCTCAGGACGCCAGCGCGCGTGGCGCGATCTCTTACCTGGCTCACCCAGGGTTACGAGATGGATGTGCGCGACGTCGTCGGAGACGCGCTGTTCGACGACCCACACGACAACATGATCATGGTGCGTGACATCGAGCTGTACTCGATGTGCGAGCACCATCTCATTCCCTTCTACGGACGGGCTCACGTCGCCTACATACCGGATGGTCGGATCGTGGGGCTGTCCAAGCTGCCACGGGTGGTGGACGTATTTGCGCGCCGGCTGCAGGTACAGGAGCGACTCACGGAGCAGATCGCTCAGGCGCTCACGGACATCCTGGAACCCAGGGGCGTCGGCGTCGTGGTCGAGGCCTATCACCTCTGCATGATGATGCGTGGCGTGCAGAAGCAGAATTCGCGGACTATCACGTCCGCGCTCCGCGGCGTTTTCCGCGATGACGCGAAGACGCGTGACGAGTTTCTCCGCCTCGCTCACTACACCAACGGCTGAGGAGGGACCGCGCTCGGGTGCGGTCAAATGCGGGGCTGTGGGACGTGGCCGAAGCTGGATCGCCGCCCGGCAGGTTCACGGCGCGCAAAGACATGCTCCGTCCGGAGGCGGTTGCGGCCGCGGTGCTGTACGCCGTCACCCAACCAGCCGATGTGAACGTCGAGGAGCTCCGGCTGAGGCGCACCTGATCGAGGCGGTGAGTTGTTCATCGAACTGATAGAACTGCTGCGCTGCACGGGCGACCACGAGGAGAGCTGGCTCGTTGCAGCTATTCAGCGAGCAGAAGGGAGAGT
>CAZOAT010000018.1:0-36379 GCA_964577965.1 uncultured Gemmatimonadaceae bacterium
GATCGAGCCCAGGAACCCGAGTTGCTGCCGGCTTTTCGCTTTGCCCCTACTGGGTACTCGGTCGCTCGCTTGCGCTTCGCGATCGAGCCCAGGAACCCGAGTTGCTGCCGGCTTTTCGCTTTGCCCCTACTGGGTGCTCGGTCGCTCGCTTGCGCTTCGCGATCGAGCCCAGGAACCCCGAGTTGCTGCCGGCTTTTCGCGTTGCCCCCGCTGGGTTCGGTCGCGTTGCGTGACGGCGTGCGCGCTACCGGCGCGAGTCAGCGACGGCGACCGCCGTCGGCCGTGCGCGCGCTACGCCGTCAACCTGGAATACGCCCGGGCCGACAAACCGGCCGGTCACAACAACCTCGAGTCCGCCGAATGCCGCTACGCGATCCGTTACGCCTGAAAGAAGGATCTCCCTGCCGCCGCTGAGAAGGTGCGTTCCCTCGGTGGAATAGAGCTCGATGAATCCTGCGAGCTTCACGGGCTCTTCGGTGCTTGAGTGGTCCGCTGACTCCGGTGTCAACCGTGGCGTGGTCATCGGGTTCGACAGACAGGCTGTCGTGGCTGCGAACATCATGACTGGTATGAGGTGAGTGATCTGCATGTCCGGGTCCTCCTGCATGGTGCTGCGAGACTGTCGTGCATTGACGCATGCAGGTTAAAGCTGACCCCTCCCGCTCAGCGTTATCGCTTGGACCTGCCGTGCGTGATTTTTGCGTTCTTTTTGCGTCCGGGTGGGCCGGCGCCGGTTCGGCGGCTTGCGGCGGCCTCAAGGGGGAGCGAACGTATCATTCCCCTTAAGAGCGAGGGCACTGTGAATAGACCGGGCGCTGCACAAGCAACGGTTCACGTCAAGCGAAGCGGGGATGCAGTTACCGTCGATCCGTGGCGACTCAGACTGAAGAGAGACGAGGAAGTTCAGTGGGTGCTGGAAGGTTCTGAAGACGAGATGACCGTGACGCCCAAGTCGAATGGCCTTCCGTGGCCGTTTGACGGCGGCCCGCCGAAAGGCGGCAAGAACCGACCGGCGCAGAGCGGGAAGATGAAAGGCAATGCAGCTGAGGGTACCTACCGATACAACATCGAGCTTGGCTCCGGTGCTGACGCACTCAAGGTCGATCCCGAAATGATCATTCCCAGGTAATTCTGGACACGTCTCCGTAGACCTCAGCATCGAAGTTTCGATGACGTCGCGTGAGCATCGCCCGCAGGTGGACGAGAGTGACCGGGATCCTTCGGACGATGCCGGGCATGTACGGATCGGCGCATACCGCATCCTAAGTGTGCTTGGAGAGGGCGGTATGGGAATTGTCTACGAGGCCGAGGAAGTCGGCGCGGTACGTCGCCGGGTAGCCCTGAAGCTGATCAAACCGGGGTTCGCCTCCCGCGCGAGCGCCGCTCGGATCGAGGCCGAGCGCCAGGCACTCGCGGTCATGAACCATCCTGCGATCGCCTCAGTCTTCCATGCGGATTCCACCAGCGAAGGACAGCCGTACTTCGCGATGGAGCTCGTGAATGGGTCGCAGCTCACCGAGTACTGCGATGCACAGCGACTCTCCACGCGCGAGCGACTCCAGCTGTTCATCGAGGTCTGTCACGGTGTCCAGCACGCCCACCAGAAGGGAGTCATCCACCGCGATCTGAAGCCTTCGAACGTTCTCGTCGTCGAACAGGACGGGCGGCCGCAGCCGAAGATCATCGATTTTGGGATAGCGAAGGCTCTGGGGCAGCAGCTTACCGACAGCACGCTGGTCACGCAGCAAGGTCAGCCCATCGGAACCGCCGCCTACATGAGTCCGGAGCAGGCGGGGGCGCCGGGGTTGGACGTTGACACACGGGCCGACATTTACGCCCTTGGCGTGATTCTCTACGAGCTGCTCGTCGGCGAGCTGCCGCTCAAGCCGTCATCGGTGGGCATGTATGTCTTCATGGCCAGCCTTGCCACCGGGCAGATCAACGCACCGGCACCGAGCGAAAAGCTGAGCCGCGACTCGCGTGAAAGTGCGCTCGTCGCGTATGCGAGGAGATCGGATCGTCAGCGTCTGCGGCGTGAGATCAGAGGGGACCTCGATCGCATTGTACTCAAGGCGATCGACCCCGATCGCACGTGTCGGTACGAGACAGTGAGTGCGCTCGGGAATGACATCCAGCGCTTTCTCAAGCACGAGCCGATACTGGCTCTCACGCCAAGTGCCGCCTATCGGTTCCGCAAGTTCGCCAGGCGCCACCGAACCGGGGTAGTGGCGGCCGGACTTGCCGGGGCCGCGCTGCTGCTCGGCTCGGCATCGACTACCGTCGGGATGTTGCGGGCGACTTCTGCGGAGCGTGCTGCAGCGCAGCAGGCTGCCGCGGCGCAGCAGGTCACGGAGTTCCTGGTCGATTTGTTCAAGGCATCTGACCCGGTCGCTCCCGGTGCGACAGACGTCACAGCCCGGGAAGTTCTGGGCCGCGGCATGGAGAGCGTGCGCGAACTTGCTGACCAGCCACTCCTTTACGGTCGCATCACCCACACGATGGGGAGAGTGTACGGCAACATCGGGGATTACAGCCGTGCTCGCCAGCTGCTGGGGGATGCTTTGCGTGCGCGTGAGCAAATGCACGGCCCGAATCATCCGGAGGTCAACGAATCGGTCAACGAGCTGGGCGATCTCGCGCTTATCACCGGAGAGCTGGAAGCTGCAGAATCTCATTACACCCGAACGATCAGAAACGCTGAGAGACTGAAGCCGCGTGACATCGTCAATCTGGTAGGCGCGTTGAGCGGTCTTGCCGGCGTGCGCACGCGGGAAGGCCGTTACACCGAAGCCGAGTCGCTGTACGTACGCGCCAGAGCAGTTCACGGCGAGTTGCCCCGTCCCGATTACGAGACATTGGCAAATCTCGCCCTGAGTCAGGCAACGGTCTACTACTATCAGGAAAGGCTTGCCGAGGCGGAGTCGGTGTTCCAGGAGCTACTCCGTACGCAGGAGCGCGAATTAGGCGCCGACCACCGGGCCGTCGCGGGCACGCTCAACAATCTGGGAGGCGTTTACTTCGACCTCGGTCGATATGATGACGCGTTGCGGCTGTATGAGCGTGCGCGCGTCATATACGAGACCACTTCGGGGGAGTCTCACCCGAATCTTGCCCTGATCCTGACGAACATTGCTGAGGTCCACTGGGAACAACGGCGCCTCGTCGATGCAGAGAACATCTACCGGCGCGGGCTCGAGGTGGCACGAGGTGTGATGGACCCGGCGAGCCCCACCCTGGCGACGACTGTCAGCGGTCTGGCAGGTGTGCTGCACGACCGGCAGCGGTATGAAGAGGCCGAGCTGCTGTACCGCGAGGCGCTCACCATCCTGGAGCGAGCGGATCACCCCAATCTCACGAAGACGCAGCAGGCCTATGCGAAGCAGCTCCGCGCAACGGGACGAACAGGCGAGGCGGCCGCGTTGGAGGCACGCGTGGCCAGCGCGCGGTAGACGGCGAACGACCCACGTCACACGAGAACACGAGGTCCCCCATGAAAGTGGTCGGTGGAACCCTGCATCTCATCTCTGGCCGCGAGATCGATCTCCCAACTGAGGCCTCGGTGAATGCCGCGACGGAATTCTGGCAGAGCATCCCTAAAGGCGACGACGTTCCCGTAACTGTGCAGCTGACGCCCACTCACGAGGTTGTCCTCGTTCGGTCGAGCATCGTCGCCATTGAGAGGCGTGCCGCTACCGGTTAGAGGATCCCGCCCGCGCACGCTCCCGCCGCTAGAAAGTGACGCGGCTTGAGGATGATGTTCCGGGCGCGGTTCACGAGATTCACGGCTTCCCCTGCTCAGAGTGAGCACGATGCTGCTGCGTGAATCCGACTTGTCCCTGGCAGCAGCTCCCGCAGCTACCGATCCGCTATTCCCATCTCGCGAGCAAGGCGCTCGAGCTCCGCCTGATTGGTGCGCACGAACTCGACGTTCCGCGCGTTCTGGCCTTCGGGAACCTTACCGTCTTCGCTCAATCCCATCATCGCGTGGGTCATGCCTGCCTGCATGTAAGCCAGCGTAGTGAGGACGAAATCACGGGGACCTATCCCTGCGCTGCGCAGCGCTTCCCGAGCCGTCGGGTGCTGCTCGTACCACGCGATCATCTCGGAGTAGGACACTTCATCAACGTCGGGCGGCTCGAGAGTCGGATCGTTCTGTGCAGCCGCCTCCAGATTGCGCGCGGCAGTCATCCACCGGCGCATCCGATCCATCGTGAGTTCATAGTTGCTGATCTCTGCAGCCGACGGCTCAGCGGCGGTCGGTGATACGGGCGCCATGCCCGTCTCCGGGCTCGTTTCGTCTGCCGGCCTGTCACCGCCGCATGCGCCGGTCATGATCAGAACTGCAACGACGCCTGTGAACGCTCGCATTTCACGCATGAAGGTCCCCCTGCGGTGACTCAGTGCTGGAAGGCTGCCTGTCGGCAAGCTTACGCCCGACGCTGGCTCAGGGCTAGGTTCGTACGATGAACTACGGTTATTAACGACAGGTGAGACAATCGACCCTCTGGGGTGTGTGCCTGCTGCTGGCCGGCGGCGCATGCGTGCGCGGCGAGAATACCGAGTCGACTGCGGACCTGACGCAGCGTCAGCGCGACAGTGCTATTGCCACCTCGAAGCTGCCCGGCGCTTATGGCGTCACACGCGCGTTGGGTGCCGCGGATTCTGCGGCTGCGCGCAACTCGAGGCTCGATTCGGTCGCCGCGGAGCCCTGACAGCCTGGGTCCCGCGTGCTGCATGCTCGCCGCGTTGTGATCTAGGGTCTGGCGCCGAGGCTGACGGTTACGGAGTCTCCGCTTCGATGCACGGTCGCGCCACGAAAGTCAGCGGTCAATCCATCGCCTCTGATGGTCACAGCGCCGTCGGTCTCCGTGACGACCGGTTCAGCAAGCCCGGTCACTATCAGCAACCGAATACCATTGAAGAGAGGATGCGCCCCTGCGGCTTCAGTGATCGAACCCTTGCCGAACACCTCCACGGTTCCAGCGTCATTTCCGAGTCTTACGAAGCGGCTGTGCAGCACTTCGCCCGGGCCGACCACCTGAACGTTGAGGGGATCGAATCTCTGCGGAAACAGTGGCGATTCGCCTGCCACGATCGAGAGTCGCCACCCGGGTTGGGCGATCAGGCTTTCTCTGAGGCTGGCTCTCCGGAGCCGCAACTGCTGCACGTCCACCAGGGCCGCCGAGTCCACGCTCGCAAGCTGCTGAGCAGTGAACCCGCAGGGTGCGGGGCCAGCGAGCGGCGGCGCAGAATCGAGCAGCATGTCGAGGGTGAGAGAATCGGACTGAGCCAGAGTGAGTTTCCACGCCGGCGAGAACCGGTCGAGCAGCAGCGCGAGGGCTGCACCGCTCTCGTACGCGCGGGCTCGCACTTCTTCGGGTGGGTGCTCGGGTACGACCGAAGGACCTGCGCCGGCGGCACGCCGCTGCACGTACCTGGCAAGTCCCTCGTTCAACTCTGTCCTGCGCTCGTACTCCACGGATCCGGCCGGCAGCGTGGCATAACGTTTCTGCCTGCTGGCGAGCGCCGCCCGGGCCCAGCACGCGCTCTGCTCGGGATTGTCGGCCGCAGCGGCCCGGCTCAGTCCCATGGACTCGAGGCGGCGCAGCGCGAGGAGGCGTGCGTCATCCACTGGATAGACGAACAGTTCGCCTTCGTTGGCAGACCATCCCGGATGGTTCGCCCGCTGGAATACATGGAAGGCTTCGTGCGCCACGACCGCTGCGCGAGAGCGAAGGGGCGTGGCCGGATTCGTCAGCAGCGCCGTGGCCGTGTGCACGCCGCCGAGATCGATACTGCTGTTGGCGGTTACAAGCGGGTGCCGGCCGAGGTAAGACCAGACGCCGCTCACTGCGGGCTCGGGCGTGAAGCCCTCCGGCGGAGCCGGATGGCGGAAGAGTAGCGTGCGTGTACCGTCGAATACGGCTGCGGGAACGTTGCGCAGGTTGAATCCTGGCCACAGCTCGAGGTTCGCGACGTGATCGAGCTCCGCAAGGAACGACTGTGGCTCTATCACCGACGACTGTGTGTCGGGAGCAGGCGGCGGCTGTACACTCCGGCAGGCTGCTGCCAGGAGCGACAGCACCGCGAGAACTGGAGCAATGCGCACGGAGTTCATCCGGACGAAGGGGGAAGGCGTCATCGCGGAGAGTACATACGCGAAATCGCCTCGAAGGTGAGGACTCCGACGTTAGACAGCACCGCCGCACGGCGGGTTGCTTCAGCCTCCTACAGTGAGCCCGCGTTGAACGTGTCGCAGGCGTTCACGTCACCCGTCTCCAGCCCCCGCCTGAACCAGCGCACGCGCTGAGCGGAAGTGCCGTGGGTGAAAGCCTCAGGCACGATCCGTCCCTGAGATTCCCGTTGCAACCGATCGTCACCGATCGCGGCGGCGGCGTTGAGCCCTTCCTCTATGTCACCTTCCTCGAGAATCTGGCGCGAGCGGTGGCCATGGTTCGCCCAGACACCGGCGTAGCAGTCGGCCTGCAGCTCCTGCATTACAGACAGCTGGTTGCCCTCCACCTGACTCATGCGCTGGCGAAGCGACGCGGTACGCTGCAGAGTGCCGGTCAGATTCTGCACATGGTGGCCGACCTCGTGTGCAATCACATAAGCCTGCGCGAAGTCGCCATCCGCGCCAAACCGCGTGCGCAGGTCCTCGTAGAAGCTGAGGTCTATGTAGATGCGGTTGTCGAGCGCGCAGTAGAACGGTCCCATCGCGGACTGTCCGGTGCCGCATGCCGACGGCGTCGCACCCCTGAACAGGACGAGCCGTGGCTCCTCGTAGCTCGAGCCGGCGTTCCTGAAAACCTCGTTCCAGGTGTCTTCGGTGTCGGCCAGCACCTGCGACACGAAGATGCGTCCGGGATCGTTCGCCAGCGCTGCGGAGTCCTCCGGGGTGACCGCCACCGACTGCGGCGGCGCCTGCTCGAGCAGCTCGCGCGGGTCCACGCCGAGCACCAGCGCGGCGATGAGCAGGACGACCCCGCCGATGCCGCCCACTGCCGGACCCATCCGCATGCCGCGGCGGTCCTCGATGTTGGTACTGCGCCTCCCGAGTCGCATGATCGCCTGCTCCGTTTACGGTCACACCGCAGCAGAGCAACTGGCGTACCCGTCCGATTCTTATCGGAGGCGTGCGCGGTATTCGGCCGGGGTTGCCCCAGCATAGCGGCGAAAGATGTTCGTGAAGTGCGGCTGGTCGTAGAACCCGGCGTCGAGCGCGATGGCGCTCAACGGCTCCCGCGTTTCCACCAGCGCGCCCGCTGCATGGTTCACCCGCAGCCGCCTGATACGCTCGCCAACGGTGCAGCCGAACGTCCTGCGGTAGGCTCGTGCCAGCGTCGCCGGCTGGACGCCCACTGCCTTGGCAATGTCCCCGATCGAGAAGCGGGTCGCGTACACCTCGTGTATCAGCTCGTCAGCCTCGAGCAGCCAGCGCGGCGGCCGCGTCATGCGCGGCACGGGTTCGCGGCTCAGCTCGACGAGCAGCTCCAGCGCCAGCCCTTCGGCCGCGACGAGCGCTGTATCGTCGTCGGAAGCGAGCTCGTACACGAGCCGCCTCGCGATATCGCCCGCGGCCGATGCACGTGTATGCATCCGCTCGTCGAGCACCCGGAAAATGGAGGATGAGTCGGCGAAGTGGGCTCGATCGACATCGACTCGCAGCCCGCGTGTCTCCACCATGCTGAACCTGTTCCAGTGCAGCTCGCCGGCGGGTGTGAGCTTCAACGTCTCCGACACACAGTCTGCGGCGCTGCCACGCCGGTGCTCCGTGAATCCGCCGCGCAGCACGTAACAGATGGTCGGGTCCTCGTGCATGTGCTGCGGGAGAAGCGATCCCGGTGAGTGGACGCCGAGGTTCAGCACGAACCCGGGAAGCTTCACCGTTCCGGTCGCGTGCAGCCTGGCACGTTCTGACTTCTGATTCAGCATCATCATCCTTCACTCCGCGTTGCGGCGCGGTCCCCTCAACAGCCGATCCGTGGCGTGATCAAGTGCGTCCAACGCCCGCCGTCGCGTCCAAGACACTCGCGCGTACCTGCTCGTACGCTACCAGCAAGGATGCGTCCGCCGCAATGTGCCCAACGCCGCGGCGGCTGGTTAGGCGTTCCGTCCGTGACCGGTGGGGGAAGACCTGATGTACCGCTCAATGCTGCATTTGTGCCGCGTGTTCCCTGCTTTGGCGGGCTTGCGTGCGGAGGCGGCGGTAACGGGTCTCCCACCGGGCCACGTCACACGTTGTGCGCGTTCGGACAGACATACACCTATCACGGCGAGCCGCACCTTACCGTGGCATGATTGGGAACGCCACGTACCGTGGGCTCGCTCAGGAATCCGAGAATATCGAGCGTCTATCAAGGAGGTAGTGTGATGAGACTGATCGGTCTGGTACTGGCGTCGGCAGTACTTGTTGGGTGTGGCGGTGGTTCAGATGGAGGCGGGGGGAGCCCGACCGGGCCGGGACCCGGTCCACCTCCGTCCACGCGGACCGTGACTATGGGGGCGTCCTCGTTCAGTCCGGCCTCAACGACACTTGCCGTGAACGGGACAGTGACGTGGGTAAACTCGTCGGCACTTGAGCACAATGTTACGTTCGCCGCCGCCACCGGTGCGCCTGCAGACATCGGCAACCATACCAGCGGCTCAAACTCCCGCGATTTTGGTACTGCCGGCACATTCAACTATCAATGCACCATCCATGCGGGAATGACCGGGAGCGTGGCGGTGCAGTGAGGCCGCGCGAACGCTGGCTGTTGCAGGGCGGCCGATACCTTCCGCCCCTTGCGCTCTGTGCCCTGTTGAACTTCGCTGCTGCGAACCTCGTTCAGTCGCAGTCTGCGCTCGGCCATACCGCGAACATTCGTGGCGACTGGGAGCTGGGTGCATGGCAGACTGCATTCGTGTTCAACCATCGCTTCGAGTTCATTCGTGGAGGCGATGAGCTCATCAATCTGCCGACGCTCAGTCTGGCCATCGGTCTTGCGGGACCGTTTGCGGTCGGGGTGGACTACACTTCGAACAGCGAAATCGTGGCCGACAAGCTTGGCATCAACGAAGCTCAGTTGTGGCTCGGCGTTAGCGGGCTGGCCGCCGGACCGCTGCGGTTCGGAGCAATCATCGCCGGCAACAGCGCCGCCCGCAGTACCGACGGAGCCGTCACCGGTGCGCTGCGGCTCGGGCCGCTGTCGCTGCTCGGTGAAGCTCGCGGGTATTCCGATATCTTCCGGCAGGGCGAGGGCGGCTTCGCCCTCGCCGGTGGCGTGATATGGCATCTCACGCCTCGCCTGGAGCTGTCTGGAGACGTTGGGCGGCTGCTCCGGCCGGACAGTGTTCGGCGAGTCTGGAGTGCCGGGGCGGCAGTGGAGATCCCTGGAAGTCCCCATACACTGTCGCTGCACGCCACCAACAGCGGGCCCGTGACGTTGCAGGGGGTGTCTCGTCCGGGCGTCCTTGCGCGGCGGGCGACACGCTATGGCTTCACATTCACCGTACCGCTTGGGTCGAGAGCGCAGTGGGCGCGCATCTTCCGGCGCGATCCGCCGGAGCCGCTGGAGCCGGAGGACGAGGACGCGGCCGTCCGGCGGGTGGACATGCGCCTGATAGCGTACACTCCCCGGGAGATTCGCATTCGCGCGGGCGAGACGGTCGAGTGGGTGAACCGCGATCCGCTGCAGCATACGGTGACGGCGGACGACAACTCCTGGGACAGCGGCTTGCTCGACGAGGGGCAACGCTATCGGCGAACGTTCGAGCAGGCGGGGCGCTACACCTACCACTGCACTCCACATCCGCAGATGACGGGCGTGGTGATCGTGGAGGAGCGGAACGCGCCCCAGGAACGCATCGGCGCGACCTTGCGCTGACCCCCCCAGCAGGTCGTCATGAATGTGATCCCGGACGGGATTGGCGTCGGGTTTTTCACCACACATATCGCGAGCCGCTCCCGACTAACGGGGCGGAGCTACAAGCCCCAGCTTTCTTCTCATGTCGCAGCACCCCGACGAGCGCGCTGCCGCGCTCCGAAGCTGGTTTCTGGGTCCCCACGCCGAGAACGAGCAGCTCTTCCACGAGCTGATCGAAGCGGCGGTGCAGGACCATTTCAACTGGCGGAAATCGTTTCGGCCGGAAGACCCACCCGCTATCTCGAACGCCGCTCGCCGTTCGCCTGTGCATGCGGCTTCGGTCGCAGAGCTGCGCGCCGATCTGAAAGAACTTGCCGACGAGCTCAAGCACGGCGTTCCGTTCTTCAGCCCGCGCTACAAGGCGCACATGATCGGCGACCAGACGATGGCAGCGCAGCTCGGCTACTTCACGGCGATGCTGCACAACCCGAACAACGTTTCGGCTGAAGTCTCGCCCGTCACTTCGCGACTGGAGATGGAAGTCGCGCGCGACCTCGCGCGGATGATCGGCTACGACTCCGCCGAAGCATGGGGGCATCTCACCGCGGGTGGCACGATCGCCAACTTCGAGGCGCTGTGGATCGCCCGCAGCATCTTCTACTTCCCGGTCGCGATCGCGCTCGCGGCAGCCGACCTGAACGTTGATCTCAGCGTCGAGGTTCCCGGGTCCGCGCGTGTTCCGCTCCGGTCGCTGAGCCTGTTTGAGCTGCTCAATCTCACGAACGAATCCACGCTCAACCTGCTGGCGGAGAGCCGCGGTATAGCCGACGGCGAGGTGCTGAACATCGCACTCGAACGGTACTCGCTGTCGAGCGCCGGTTATCAGGACTATGCACGTACGCTTGCCACCCGTTTCGGTGACCCACTGGAGGCCGGCGTTGTGCTGGTGCCGGCGACGGCGCACTACTCATGGGAGAAGATCGTCCGCGCGCTCGGCATCGGTGCCAACCAGCTGCTGTTCGTCGCAGTCGATGAGCATGCCAGAATGGATCCCGAGAACCTGTGGAATCGCGTGCGCCGGCTCGCAGCCAGAAAACGGCCGATCCTCGCGTGCGTCAGCGTTGCCGGGAGCACGGAGGAAGGTGCGTTCGATCGCCTCGACAGCATTCTGGAGGTGCGCGAGCGCGCTGAGGCAGAGCTGGGCGTGACGTTCCACATCCACTCAGACGCGTGCTACGGCGGGTACGCCGCGGCGGTCACCTGGCGCGCCGATGGTAAGCGTCGCACCGCAGACGAGATCCGCGAGGCCACTGGAATCGATTGGCCGCAGGATTCCTGGGTGGATTCAGTGAAGGCGCTGGCGCACACGGACTCGATCTCGATTGATCCGCACAAGCTTGGATACGTGCCGTATCCGGCCGGAGCGCTTCTGCTGCGTGATGGGAGGGCGCGGGCGCTGGTTGCCACCGACCCTCCATACATTCTGCCGAGTCACGTGCCGGCGAGAAGCAACGAGGCCGTGACGGGGCGGTTCGCTTTCGAAGGGTCGCGGCCAGGTGCGGCCGCTGCGGCTGTCTGGCTGAGCCACAGGGCCGTGCCGCCGGATGAGAGAGGCTACGGCTATCTGATGGAACGGACAGCGGTAGGGGCCCACGCACTGTACGACGCGCTGACCAGCATCAACACGTCACCCTTCACGATCGTAACGCTTCCGGCTCCCGACTTGAACATCGTTTGCTTCCTGGTGATGCCGCCGGGCGGGACGACGCTGCACGAGATCAATGCGCTCAATGAGGGGATTTATCAGACGCTCAGCGTGCAGCACCCGTACGACGCGCCCGAGTACGTAATCAGCCGGACGGTGCTGCGCAGCCCGGTGTACCGGGGAGTGGTGGAGCCGCTGCTCGGACGGATCGATCGTCGCCTGCTGAACGAGTGGCCGACCGAGGGGCTGGTCGTGCTCCGGGCCGTGGTGATGGACCCGTTTCTCGCCACGAATGAACCGGGTTCGCGGCACGGGGAGGGCTTTGTCCGGGCCATCTGGCAGGCTGCCCGCGGGGTGGAAGCGCAGTCGGGGTCGCTCACACTCATATAGTAGGGGCGGTCTGGCTGGCAGCGGCACCGCGGGGTAGGTTCAGAGTCCACCCGTCGCCTGACAACCGCTGATGATTTCGCAGCACCTTCAGACCGCCCTCGCCGACAAGTACACGCTCGGGAATGAGCTCGGCAGGGGCGGCATGGCTACCGTTTACCTGGCGAAGGATCTGAAGCACGACCGAACTGTCGCGCTCAAGGTTCTGCATCCCGAGCTGGCGGCTGCGCTGGGACCCGATCGCTTCCTGCGCGAGATCAAACTCGCCGCACGCCTGAACCATCCGCACATCCTTCCGCTGTTCGACTCGGGCGAGACGAGCGGCTGGCTGTATTACGTCATGCCTTACGTCGAGGGCGAATCGCTGCGACAACGGCTCGAGCGGGAGAAGCGACTGCCGCTGCCGGAGGCGCTCCGGCTGGTTCGCGCCATAGGTTCGGCGCTCGACTACGCGCATCGGCAGCAGATCGTGCACCGGGACATCAAGCCCGAGAACGTGATGCTGCACGAGGGCGAGGCGATGGTGATGGACTTCGGCATCGCCAAGGCAGTGAGCGCTGCAGGTGGCGACACGCTGCTGACGCAGACGGGATTGATGGTAGGCACACCTGCCTACGTCAGTCCGGAGCAGGCGACTGGTGAGCGGGAGATAGATGGTCGCAGCGACCAGTACAGTCTTGCGTGCGTGCTGTACGAGATGCTGAGTGGAGCCCGCCCTTTCACCGGGCCCACGGCGCAGGCCGTACTCGCCCGGCGATTCACCGAGGCTGCTCCGTCGCTGAAATCCGCGAACATCAGGGTTCCCAGTTACGTTGATCAGGCGCTGACACGGGCCCTGGCTCGCGAGCCAGAGGAGCGGTTCGATACGACAATCAGCTTCGTCGAGGCAGTGGCGCACGATGTCAGGAAGCCCGGCGGCAACGGATCTGAGCGAGGTTCGCAGGTGAGCGACGGCACGAAATCCATAGCGGTACTCCCGTTCACGAACATGAGCGCGGATCCCGAGAACGAATACTTCACCGACGGGATCGCGGAGGAGATCATCAGCGCACTGTCCAAGATCCAGGCACTGCGCGTGGCGTCGCGCACATCCTCGTTCGCGTTCAAGGGAAAGACAGAAGACATCCGGGAGATCGGCAACAAGCTCGAGGTGGAGACGGTGCTCGAGGGCAGCGTGCGCAAGGCCGGCAACAAGCTTCGTATCGCCGCGCAGCTCATCAGCGTGAAGGACGGCTACCAACTGTGGTCGGAGCGGTACGACCGCGAGCTGGAGGACGTGTTTGCGATCCAGGAGGACATCGCACAGAGCATCGCCAAGGCGCTGCGGGTCGTGCTCAGCGAACGGGAGAAGCGTGAGATCGAGCGGGTTCCGACGACGAACCTCGAGGCTTATGACTACTACCTGCGTGGGCGACAGTACTTCAATCAGCTTCGCCTGAAGTCGCTGAAGTTCGCCAGGCAGATGTTCCAGCGCGCGATCGAGATCGATCCGAACTATGCGCTGGCGCATGCGGGGGTCGCTTACTGCTGCTCGTTTCTGTACATGTACTTCGATGCGCGAGCTTCGAACCTGAACCAGGCCGATCTGGCCAGCAAGCGGGCGGTCGAGCTTGATCCGCAGCTCGCCGAAGCTCACGTGGCGAGAGGATTCGCGGTCTCGCTGCGCAAGATGTTCGAGGAAGCGGAGCCTCACTTCAAGGACGCGCTCCGGCTCGATCCCAACTCGTATGATGCGGCGTACTTCTATGGTCGCGCGCTGCTGTCACAGGGCAAGTGGCAGGAAGCCGCGGCGATGTTTCAGCGGGCAGGTGACACTCGACCCGAGGATTACCAGGCGCCGCACTTTCTCGCTCAGGCGCACGAGGGTACCGGCCAGACGGAACAGACCCTGGCCTTGCGGAGGCGTGCGACAGAAGTGGCCGAGAAATATCTCGAGCTCAACCCGGACGATTCGCGCGCACTTGTACTTGGCGCCGCAAACCTGGCGGCCGCCGGGGATGCCGATCGTGCAGTCGAGTGGGCCGGGCGCGGCCTTGCGATTGATCCGGAAGATCCGATGACGCTGTATAACGTGGCGTGCGTGTACGCACTCGGTGGTCGAAAGGAGGCGGCGCTCTCTTGCCTGGAAAAGGCGGTAGACAACGGCTTCGGCCACAAGGAGTGGGTGGAGCACGACACGGATCTCACGAACCTTCACGGCGACCCGCGCTTTCAGCAGCTAGTGGACGCCATGTAAGTGACTGCGAGCCCTCACCGGCAGTACAACCGGAAAGCTGTAGCCGGGTGGGCGATGTACGATTTCGCCAACTCGGCGTTCACGACGCTGATAGTGACGTTCATCTACGGCGTCTTTTTCACGCAGTCGATCGCGCCCGACGCGAACTACGGAACCACACTCTGGGCGCGTGCCGTGTCCACGACTGCGCTCGTCGTGGCAGCGTTGTCTCCCTTCATGGGTGCGCTCGCCGACCGCAGCGGCTACCGCCGCCGGTTCCTCGCGATAACCACCACGCTCGCGATACTCGGCGCCGCCCTGTTGTACTTCCCGAAGCCGGGCCAGGTGATGCTTGCCCTCACCATCTTCATCCTGGCCAACATCGCGTACGAGATGAGCGGAGTGTTCTATAACTCCTATCTCCCGGACATCGCGCCGCAGGAGCGGATCGGCCGGATCTCGGGATACGGGTGGGCGCTCGGTTACGTCGGAGGCCTGCTGGCAATGGTCTTCGCGCTGTTCGCTTTCATCCTCCCCGAGCAGCCGTGGTTTGGCGTGTCGAGAACCGAAGGGGCTCACGTTCGCATGACGACCGTTCTCGTGGCCGTCTGGTTCGCGGTCTTCAGCGTCCCGTTCTTCCTGTGGGTGAAGGAAATGCGCCAGCCGAGCGCTGACAGCGCCGTTGAGATAGTGCGCGATGCCGGCCGCAGGCTCGTATCCACGTTCCGGGAGATCAGACGCTACAGGCAGATTTTCCGCCTGCTGATCGCGCGGATGATCTACAACGACGGCCTGATCACGATCTTCGCGTTCGGTGGGATTTACGCGGCGGAGACGTTCGGCTTCACGCTGACCGAGGTGATGTACTTCGGCCTCGCTTTGAACGTGACTGGTGGGCTCGGCGCGTTCAGCATGGGGTTTCTCGACGACCGCATCGGAGGAAAGCGGACGATCATGATCTCGATAGGCGGGCTAATTCTTGGCTGCCTCGCGGCCGTGCTCGTGACGAGCAAATCGGGACTGTGGGTCGCCGGCCTGTTCATCGGCCTGTTCGTGGGACCGAATCAGGCGGCGAGCCGTTCGCTGCTGGGCAGGTTCGTGCCGCACGAGAAGGAAACGGAGTTCTATGGTTTCTTCGCGTTTTCGGGGAAGGCGATCGCGTTCCTCGGCCCATTCATGCTTGGGGAGTTCACGCGGATCTTCCAGTCGCAGCGCGCTGGCGTGGCCGCGCTGCTGATCTTCTTCGTCGCGGGCGCGGCCCTGCTCACGCGGGTGAACGAAGCCGAGGGGTTCGAGTCAGCGCGGAGGCCAGTGACGCCCGTCTGACCCCGGGTTCAGGACGTTAATATCGGGTGACTTCGGTGCTGTGCGGTTCGTCCTTCTCACAGCCCCGATCCGTCGCAAACAAACGACGATGCTGCCTGAACTTGACGTTCCGGGGCCGAATCCCCCCCAACCAGGCGCCGGCGAACGCCTGGCCGCTGAACCCGTAACGTGAGGTTTCATATGAAGTTGGCAAGACTTGGTGCACTCAGTGCACTATTCGCCGCGGCCGTCTCGCTGGGATGCGCAGAAACAAGTGGCCCCTCCAGTGGACGGCTCGAAGTAAGACTGACGGATGCTCCGTTTCCGTTCTCCGAAGTCAAGAATGTAAACGTTCACGTGGTGCGAGTGGATGCCCGCCGAGACGCGGTGAGCGAGGCGGAGGCTGAGAACGAAAGCGACATGGGCGGCTGGGTGACGATCGCCTCCCCAGACGCGGTGTTCGACCTGCTGACCCTTCAGGGCGGCGTTACGACCAACCTCGGTTCGGCCACCCTGATCACGGGACGGTATAACGCCTTCCGACTCATTCTCGACACCGATCAGTCGAGCGTGCTCCTCAACGACGACACCGAAGTTGACATCGTGTGGCCGAGTGCTGGTCAGACCGGTATCAAAGTCTTCCTCGATGCTCCCATTGACGTTGTGGAGGGGCTTTCGGTGATGATCCTCGACTTTGATGTGGGCAGGAGTTTCGTGCTGCGCGGTAACTCGATCAGGAACAACGGCCTGCTGTTCAAACCGGTGATCCGCGCGACGGCATCGGAGCTGACCGGCAGCATTTCCGGTATGGTGCGCGCTGAGACCGAGGAGGGCGATCCTGTTGAGGGCGCTGCTGTCGAGCTGCTCGTCGACGGGACGCTGCTGGCGGACGACGACGAGACGATGGTCGTTGCGACGACGGCCACTGACGAGTTCGGCAATTTCACCTTCGGGTTTGTTCTGCCCGGCAATTACGAGATCAGAGTCACGCCGCCTGACGGAAGCCCGCTCGCGGCCGCGATGCTCGATGATGGAGTCACCGTGGTCTCAGCGACAGCCACCGCGGATCAGCTGATAGTTCTCGTGACCCCGTAACCGGCGCGGGCTGGCTGGTGAGAGAGCGGCTGCCTGCGAAAGCGGGCAGCCGTTTCTTCGTATCGCCGGTAATGGTGGCCGGACTTGACAGCCGCGGCAAAAGGGGGCATGCTAGACCAATGGGTCTAGTCACGCAGGCACTCAGTCAGCCGGTGGTGCACGAGACGAAACAGCGGCTGCTGGAAGCCGGGGTTGCTTTGCTTCTGGAGCGGGGCTACGGGGGCACGAGCGTCCAGGATCTCCTTGATCAAACCGGGATCCCGAAGGGGTCGTTCTACCATCACTTTGAGAGTAAAGAGGACATGGCGCTCCAGGCCGTGGAGCTCTATACGAGCCAGGGGCAGACGCTTCTCGACATGTGTCTTGCCCCTGACGGCCGTCCGGCAGTGGAAAGGATCCGAAGCTTCTTCCGGGAGCTCGGGTCGCTGTATGAGTCGCAGGGCTATCTCGGCTGTCTGCTGGGCGCACTCGGGCAGGAGCTGTCCGGTGTGAACCCGCGGTTCCGCTCGCGAATAGAGGAATGTCTCGGCTCGCTCAGCACGGGGCTCGCTGAGGGGCTGAAGGAGGCGCAGGACGAGGGGGATCTGCCTCCGGACGCCAATCCGCGTGAGCTGGCTGACGTGTTGATCAACAGCTGGGAGGGTGCGGCACTCAGATCGCGGCTTCTTCGCAATCCCGCCCCATTGAACGCAGCGATCGACTTCTGCTTCCGCTCGCTGGCTGCAGCATGAGCTTTTTCTGGCCGCTGGACTAGACCGACTGGTCGGTTTAGCGGCCTTCAGATACGGATCGTCGTTTGATACAGGAGGTAGCCATGTCCAGTTCGGGAAGGATCGCAGCAAACGGGCAGGAGCTGTACTTCGAGATTCACGGTCATGGACCGCCACTGGTCCTGGTGATGGGGATCGGCTACGACTCCTCGCTGTGGACGCTGCACCAGGTCCCGGCTCTGGCGAGGGGCTTCACTGTCATCACGTTCGACAACCGCGATTCTGGTCGCAGCTCGAGATCAGCCAGCGGTTACACGATCGGTGACATGGCGGATGACGTGGCCGCGCTCCTCGAAGCGCTGGAGATTCCGCGGGCTCATGTAATGGGACTTTCGATGGGCGGAATGATCGGGCAGGAATTCGCGCTCAGTCACAGAAGCCGTGTGGATCGCCTGGTACTGAGTGGCTGCGGAGCGGCTCCGGCGCGCAATGCATTCGATCCGATTCGGTCGTGGACCTGGGTGAAATCGCGTGACGAGAGCGGTGAGGCTTTCGCGGCTGAACAGTTCACGTGGTTGTTCTCTGCAGGCTTCCTGCGGAATCACGAGGCAGTCCGACAGACGATTGCCTTTCTTGCGAGCAATCCGAATCCGATGGCAGCCGCCGCTTATGAGCGGCAGGCGCGCGCGTACCTGAAGCACGATGCGCTGGAGCGCCTGGGTGACATCACGGCGCCCACACTCGTTGTTGTCGGTGAGGAAGATCGGCTGACGCCACCGCAGACGGCACGGGAACTCGCCGATGCGATTCCCGGGTCACGATTCGAGATCATCTCCGGCCCAGGCTCGTCGCACGTTCTGCCGCTTGAGCGACCGGACGATTTCAATCGGCTCGTGACGTCCTTTTTGTCTGCGCGATCGGATGTGCAGGCGCAGGCCGGGAGGCTGTACGCGTCCGAAGCCACGCTCATGTGAAGGATTGGCGCCGATTGCCGCTGCTCGGTAGGTTCTGGCGGTCCGGAGCATCCAGGCCGACCCCGACACACAGCCAATGTCCGCCTTCTCTCCACTCGACTGGGCGATCGTCGCCGGCTATTTCGCGCTGACGATTACGATCGGCATGTACTTCACTCGCCGCGGCGGCTCCAGCCTCAGCGAGTACTTCATCTCCGGGCGGAAGGTCCCGTGGTGGCTTGCCGGCGTGGCGATGGTCGCGACGACGTTTGCGGCTGATACGCCACTGGTCGTGACGGGGCTCGTCGCGACGCGCGGAGTCGCAGGGAACTGGCTCTGGTGGTCGTTCGTGATGAGCGGCATGCTGACCGTGTTCTTCTTCGCAAGGTTGTGGCGGCGTGCGGGGGTGATGACGGATGTGGAGCTTGCCGAGCTGCGCTACTCGGGGAAGCGTGCGGCGGCACTGCGTGGGTTCAGGGCGCTGTACCTCGCGATTCCGATCAACCTCATCATTCTGGGGTGGGTCACCAAGGCTATGGTCACCATACTCTCGATCTCGCTTGGGATCGAGCCATGGGTGGCGGTTGGGATCTGCTTCGTCATAACGGTTGCGTACGCCAGTGCGGCCGGTCTGTGGGCCGTGCTGTGGACCGATTTCTTCCAGTTCATCCTGATGATGACCGCGGTTATCGCGCTCGCGATCTTCAGCGTGGAGGCGGTTGGCGGACTCGATGCGCTGAAAGAAGGACTGGTCGCGCATTTCGGCAGCGAGCGCGCAGCGCTATCGGTGATGCCGGTTGAAGTCACCGTGGAAGGCATACGCGGGTTCGCATGGATGCCGCTGCTCACCCTGGGCGTGTTTCTGAGCGTGCAGTGGTGGGCGGCGTGGTATCCGGGAGCGGAGCCGGGTGGTGGCGGGTATGTCGCACAGCGGATCTTCTCTGCAAAGACGGAGCGCGATGGCGTGCTGGCGACGCTGTTCTTCCAGGTCGCGCACTACGCGATTCGACCGTGGCCGTGGATAGTGACCGGCCTCGCGACAGTCGTGTTGTATCCGAATCTGGTGAACAGGGAGCACGGCTACGTGCACGCGTTCATGGATCATCTGCCGTCGCCGTGGCGCGGCGTGATGCTGGCCGGCTTTGCAGCCGCGTATATGTCCACTGTCGCAACACACCTGAACTGGGGCGCGTCGTACCTGATCAACGACTTCTGGCGGCGGTTCGTAAAGCGGAACGAGAGCGAGCGGTATTACGTGAACGCTTCACGTCTCGCGACTGTATTCCTCTTCTTCGCCTCGCTGCTGGTGACCTGGCAGCTCACGACGGTGGAGGGCGCGTGGCGGTTTCTCATAGCAATCGGAGCCGGAACCGGACTTGTTCTCATTCTTCGCTGGTACTGGTGGCGGATCAACGCCTGGTCCGAGATCAGCGCGATGATCGCGTCATTCGTGGTGTCGCTCATCGCCTTCAGACTCATTCCGCCGATGTTCCCGCCCGATCATCCCAACGCGAATGCCGTGATTCTGCTTGTGACCGTCGCGGTGAGCACAGTCGTGTGGGTCACCGTGACCTTCATTACCAGTCCGGAGCCACGCGAGACGCTGCATGCGTTCTATCAGCAGGTTCGCCCCGGCGGACCCGGGTGGGCGGCTGTCTCCGATGAGCTGGGTTACGGCCGGGAGCAGATTCCCGACGGCGCGCTGGCGTGGACGAACTGGGTTGCGGGAATCACTGCCGTGTACACCACGCTGTTCGGCACGGGCAAACTGATCTTCGGAGATGTCGGCCTCGCATTGATCTACTTCGCGATCGCGGCGGCCGCGTTCCTGTGGATTGCACGGTCGCTGAGGAGAGAGACCCCGGCGGTGAACTCCCCCGTGTGACGGGTGGGATCCGGTCAGAGGGTCACGCCGGTGACTGACACGTCTTAAGTTGGAAGGACGAGGCGCCGTGCAGCCTGTTTACGGCGGAACCGCATTCCGCACGGCACGAAACTTCTGCGTTGACGTCGACACCGTACCCGTTGCTGGAGATACCCATGTATCGAATCGCCCTGCTCGCCGCCGTCTTTGCCCTGGCCCTGGCCTGGGGGTCACCCGTTCATGCGCAGTCTGGTGCTGCAGTTGGGGGAGCGGAGAACGCCGCTGATCGTACGCGTCAGATTCTCGAGGCTTACTGGCAGAATCACGACCCGAACTATGTGGCGGAAGATGCCGTGTTCACCATGATGCCGACAGGCGAGGAGATCCGGGGTCGCGACGCCATCGCTGACCATCTGCATCACTTCTATCGGGAAGCGTTCAACGCGACGGCCGAACGGACTGGTGCAATCTTCAGTGAAAACAGCGGTCTGCTGGAAGCGGTGGTCGTGGGGAAGCACACCGGTGAGTTCGCGGGTATAGCCGCTACAGGCAGGGACATACGGGTTCCCCTGAGCGTCGCCTACGAGCTCGAGAACGACAAGATCACCCGGGCGCGGATCTACCTGATGGTGAACGTGCTGGTGCAGCAGATCAGCACACCTTCGCCGGAGGCAGCGAGTCCGTAGTCACAGGGTAATGCGCGGTACGCAGTAGTCATCGCCGGGGCACGAGCCACGGCTATCACGGTGAAAACCGTGCTTCTTACCGGGGCGACCGGTTACGTAGGTGCGCGTCTGCTGCAGGCCCTGGAGAATCGGGGTTTGCACCTGCGGTGCCTGGTGCGGCGCCCCGAAGCGCTCGATGAGCGCGTCGGCGCCACAACAGACGTGGTCAAGGGTGATGTTCTCGATCGGCAGAGCCTCGATTCCGCCTTGCACGGCGTGGACGTCGCGTACTACCTCGTGCATTCGATGGGCTCGACTGGCTCCTTCGAGGAGTCGGATCGGAAAGGCGCGCAGAATTTCGCCGAAGCTGCGAGGGCAGCCGGCGTAAGGCGCATCATCTACCTCGGCGGACTGGGCAGCGACGAGACGCTGTCAGCCCACCTTCGCAGCCGGCAGGAAGTCGGAGAGATCCTGCGACATTCAGGTGTGCAGGTTCTTGAGTTCCGCGCTTCGATCGTGATAGGAGACGGCAGTCTCTCGTTCGAGATGATCCGCTCGCTCGTGGACCGGTTGCCGGTGATGATCACGCCGCGATGGGTAAACGTTACAGCGCAGCCGATAGCGATCGATGACCTGCTTGCCTACCTCGTGGCTGCGCTGGAGCGTCCGGACACCGGCTCGAAGGTATTCGAGATCGGTGGCGCCGATCAGGTGTCATACGCCGACATCATGAAGGCGTACGCCCGGCACCGTGGG
This sequence comes from uncultured Gemmatimonadaceae bacterium, assembly GCA_964577965.1. Taxonomy (GTDB): domain Bacteria; phylum Gemmatimonadota; class Gemmatimonadetes; order Gemmatimonadales; family Gemmatimonadaceae; genus DASUUI01. The sequence continues at coordinate 21,501 of CAZOAT010000018.1, forward strand.
CGCCGGCTTCGCATGATACCGGTGCCCGTGCTGACTCCGCGGCTGTCGAGCCTGTGGCTCGGACTCGTCACGCCCCTCTATGCCAGGGTCGGACGGAAGCTCATCGAAAGTATCGTTCACCCCACAGTGGTTCGCGACGATACCGCGTTGCGAACGTTCGGGATCGTTCCGATCGGCATTGACGAAGCGATCAGGCGGGCTGTGATGAGCGAAGAACTGCATCCGGGCGCCACCCGCTGGTTCGACGCCGTCTCCTCCTCGGGCGCCAGGTGGCCGCCCGCTCGCGACCGTCCCGGGATGCGGTTCGTGAATTCGCGAACGGTAAACGTCGCAATGCCGGCCGCGCTCGCTTTCGAGCCGATTCAGCGGATAGGCGGCAGCACTGGGTGGTATGCGTATAACTGGCTGTGGTGGCTGCGCGGAAGGATGGATCTGATAATCGGCGGTGTCGGCGTAAGACGAGGGCGCCCGGTGCGCAAGACTCTCCGTGTGGGTGACGCGGTGGATTTCTGGAGGGTGGAAGCGTTCGAGCCGGGTAGGCGGCTGCTGCTCTCCGCTGAGATGAAACTGCCGGGGAAAGCGTGGCTGGAGTTCGAGGTCAGCGGAAGCGGCGCCTCATCGACAATCCGGCAGACCGCGACGTTCGATGCCCTGGGCCTGCGTGGCAAGGCATACTGGTACGTCCTGTATCCGGCACACATCCTGGTCTTTGCCGGCATGCTGCGCGGAATCGCCCGGGCGGCGATGACAGGCCACGAGGCCCGCGACAGATTGCCGGAATGACCATCGATAGCGATTCTCCCAGGGGCTTCGTTGCACTCGGACTTTCCCCGCGGGTGCTCGCCACGCTCGAAGCTCTGGGCTACGAAGAGCCGACCCCGATCCAGCAGGTTGCTATCCCGCCGCTGCTTGCAGGCCGCGACCTGCTCGGGCAGGCCGCGACGGGCACCGGGAAAACGGCCGCGTTCGCGCTTCCGATGCTCGAGCGGCTAAACCCAGAAGGTGGCGATGGGGGTCGCACGACGATTCAGGCGCTCGTGCTGGTGCCCACCCGTGAGCTTGCAATGCAGGTCGCTGAAGCAGTCCACCGGTACGGCCGCGAGCTCGGTGTTCACGTGCTTCCGATTTACGGCGGTCAGGCGATGCAGCAGCAGCTTCGTGCGCTGCGCCGCGGCGTGGACGTAGTCGTTGCAACGCCGGGCCGCGCTCTGGATCACATCCGGCGCAACACGCTGGATCTCAGTGGCGTGCGGATGGTCGTGCTCGATGAGGCCGACGAGATGCTGGACATGGGCTTTGCCGAGGATCTGGAGGCGATATTGGGCGCCATTCCAGCAGAGCGGCAGACAGCGTTGTTCTCGGCGACGATCCCGAAGCGCATCGCTGCTCTCGCCGAGCGTCACCTGCGCGACCCCGAGCGGATTACCATCGCGCGGGAGCGGCTGCCCGCGGGCGAGGTTCCGCGCGTTCGCCAGGACGTGTACATGGTGCACCGGCGCGATAAGGTCCCGGCGCTCGGCCGTGTGCTCGACATGGAGAACCCGGCGTCGGCCATCGTCTTCTGCCGCACGCGCACGGAAGTGGACGAGTTGCAGGAGACTCTTGCTGCCCACGGCTACGGCGCGGAGGCGCTGCACGGCGGCATCTCGCAGGATCAGCGCTCGCGCGTGCTGAAGCGCTTCAGAGAAGGCGCGTCCGAGCTGCTGATAGCAACCGATGTTGCGGCGCGTGGTCTGGATATCGAGCACGTGTCGCACGTCGTGAACTTCGATGTGCCGGCGGCACCGGATGCGTACGTGCATCGCATCGGGCGTACGGGCCGCGCCGGACGGGAAGGAACTGCTATCACCTTTGCGGAACCGCGCGAACGGCGGCTGCTGCGCAACATCGAGCAGCATACCGGGCAGGGGATGCACGTCGCCACCGTACCAACGGCGAAGGATCTGCGCGCCCGTCGCATGGAGTTGACGAGCGCGGGCCTGCGTGAAGCGCTCGTGGCCGGCGGACTGGATCAGTACACGGTCATCGTGGAGTCGCTGTCCGAGGAGTTCGATCTGATGGACATCGCCACGGCCGCCGTGAAGCTGGCGCACGAGGTGACCTCAGGGAGTGCAGGCGACATGGAGATCGAGCCTGCGAGTATCACAGCGGACCGTGCGGAACCGGAGGTGCGCGCCCGGTCCGGACACCGTGGGCAATCAGCCACGGGGGAGAAGCACGACCGGGCGGCCGGGCGGCCGGGTACGAAGAGCAGGCGCGGGCGGGACGGCCCCCGGGCGGGCGGCAAAGGCAAACGAAGATCTGACGGCAGCAAGCCTGGAGCAAAGGGTAAACGTGAAAGACCAGGCCGGCGTGAACGCGGCCGGCAGCGCGGCACGGAGAGTGAGCGTCGAGGAGGCGCGCGTCCTCGACGCTCCCGCTAGAGTGCGCCTGCGTAGCAGATTACCCGGGCGCCCACGCCAGTCACTGCGTCCACCCTCAAGACCTGAAGGATCACTCCATGCCGTCACAGATTGAGCCGCTCATACGGGCGCTGCGGCCCGCACTGGTGTGTGTTGCCGCTGCGACCCTCGCAGCGAGCCCGCTCGCTGCCCAGGAGCGTCCGTTGGGCACGCTTCGGGAACAGGCGGAGATCAGGCAGCAGTGGCTGGAACTGCGGCTCGACCGCGTGCTGCCCCGCCTGATGCGGGAGCACGGCGTCGAGATGTGGATCATCCCGACGCGGGAGTACAACGAGGATCCAGTGTTCTGGTCGCTGGTATCGCCGACCACGATGGCTGCGCGGCGACGAACGATTTACGTCCTTCACGACCGTGGCGAAGAACAGGGGGTCGAGCGCATCGCGATCGGGGGCTCATCCCAGGGTGAACTGTACACCGTGGTGCGTGATCCACGGGCTCAGCCGGGTGCCGCCGGAGGAACGGTCCGCCTGGCGGAGCCGTTCGGTCCCGAACAGTGGATGCTGCTCACGCCGGTCGTGCGTGAGCGCGACCCGCGTACGATTGCGGTGAACATCTCGCATACGCACGCCTTTTCGGATGGACTTACAGCTGGTGAGTGGGAGCAACTGCAGGTGGCGCTAGGGCCGGAGTACATGGGCCGCGTAGTGCGCAGAGAGCTGCTCGCGCTTCAGTACATCGAGGAGCGTCTGCCGGAGATGATTCCGCAGTATACACGGATGCAGGAACTGGTGCACGAGATCATCGGGACGGCGTTCTCCAAAAGAGTCATCAGGCCGGGCACTACGACCACCCAGGATGTCGTGTGGTGGCTGCGGCAGCGCACTAACGACCTGGGGCTTGGCACCTGGTTCCAGCCCTCGGTGAGCGTGCAGAGGCGGGGGGTCGTGATGGCTGACTCGACAAACCCGGTGATCGTTCGTGGCGACGTGCTGCACACCGACTTCGGCATCACTGCGCTTGGCCTCAACACCGATACACAGCACATGGGCTACGTGCTGCGCGAAGGGGAGTCCGAGCCGCCCGCCGGACTGCGGGCTGCGCTCGGCCGGTCGAACCGCCTGCAGGATCTGTTGCTGGAGGAGATGGCCCCCGGCCGGACCGGCAATGAGGTACTGGCTGCAACGCGCGCGCGCATGACCGCAGAAGGGATCGACGGAACTGTGTATACGCACCCGATCGGTGATCGCGGTCACGGCGCAGGCCCGACGATCGGGTTGTGGGACCGGCAGGATGGCGTCGTCGGTCGCGGTGAAGTGCCGCTCCGGCCGGGCACGTGGTTCTCGATCGAGTTGCAGGCGACGACACCCGTTACGGAGTGGGACGGTCAGCGCGTGAGGATGGCACAGGAAGAAGAGGCGATGATCGATTCCGACGGCACGCGTCGCTGGATACTGAAGCGACAGGAGGCGCTTCACCTCGTGCGCTGAGGGTCTACTCCTCGTACTCGTCGGAGCCCTGCACCCACATGAAGCTCTGAAGGTCGATCATGTCGCGTGGTCGCAGGTCGCGCTGGTCACGACGGATAGTTGCCGCGAAGTCGAGCATGTTTTCGTACGTCGCCCAGTTCGGCTCCGATACGTAGCGGAAGTCGAAGTCGTACTCTCCTGCCGCGAGCTGTGTTACGCGGGGCTTCAGGAAGATGTGCTCATCCGGCGCGGCAATGAAGCCGAACACAGTCGCCAGCGGCCATGTAAGGACGCGCGTCTGCCGGCGGGGGAGCGCGGCGATCGCCTCGCACCAGCGATCGAACCGTTTCTGCTGTGCGCCACGTCCGTTCAGGAAGTCGTACAACCCTTCAGCGAACCGGCGTGAACCACTCCGTGATTTCACCGCGTCCCGAAGGGCCATCTTCTCGAAAGAGAAGAGAAGGTTGGTGCGCGACTCGATCCGTACCGCACGCCTGGCAATCTCGCTGAACGCCCCGCTGTTGAGCAGCGAGCGGAACTCCATTCGATTGAGGGTCTCTGCCCACTGCTCGTGCGCTTTCCACTTATAGCCCCGCTCCCAGTCGACGTATATCTCATCCTGGAATCCTCCGGGAAAAAAGCGGAGGAACTTGCGGCGGCATCGCAGCGCGGCGCGGGAGAGGCTCGTGGCGGGGGCAGGTGCGGTCATCGCTCCCGAAATTTGCAAGCTCCGGTCCGCGGACCCGGATCGTCATGGCCCGGCCGGATCCACCCTCGTGCCCTCATCCTTCACCTGGCGCGGGCCGGAATCACCTGAATCATTGCCCTGTGGTGGGGGTAAAGTGTGCTGTTGACACCAATCCCGTGTGCCGACCGTAGAAACGGCGTGGTTCCCGGCTTCCGGCCATTACGCTGGCAGCTGCCGTACGGCCGGTGGGCGAAACCATGCTCTCTGGCGCATTTTTTCGCCGTCAGGCAGTGTTCGTACCATACCGCATCCATTTCAGGAGGACCGCATGCCCCGGAGCACGATGTCCACGTATCGTACTGCATTGCTCGTGCTGGCGTGTACGGTGATCACAGCCGTGCCTGCCGCCGCTCAGAACACCGCCGAACGCTACGTTGCAGCGTTCGAGCGCATGCGAACAAACGTCCTCGCTATGGTGGACTCGATGCCTGCCGCGGGGTTGCGCACCGCGCCCACTCCGGGTGTGCGCGATTTCGCCGAGCAGATCGAGCACGTCGCCCTCGGTAATGTGAATCTCATTGCATCGGGGGTGGATGCCGACCGTACACCGCTCGGGCTCGACAAGGAGGTCTACTTGAACGACAAGGCCGAGCTCAAGCGCATGGTGAATGTCGCCTTCGACCGCGTGCGGGCGATGCTTACAGCCATGTCTGCCGAGGATCTGAGCACCGAGGGGAGGCTGTTCGGCCGGATCCCGCTTCCGAAATGGCAGATCGTGGAGACTGCGTTCGAGCACGGAGTGTGGACGCTCGGTGCTACGGTTCCGTATGTGCGATTGCAGGGCGGAACACCCCCTGCATACGCGATCGTGCCCACCAGCTAGCGTTTGGAAGCCGGTATGGCGACACCCTCAGCGAGAGCGGCGGGGGTCGTGCGCCGCGGCCACGTCTCCCGCTTTCAGGTGGCATTCGGGGCGCTGGTTCTCGCGCAGGCTGCGCATTCCGTCGAGGAGTTCGCTGGCCGGCTGTGGGAGACCTTCCCACCGGCGCGCGCCCTCACGAGTCTGGTCTCCAGCGATCTGCAGCAGGGATTCCTCATCGTTAATGTCTCACTCGTGGCGTTCGGCGTGTGGTGCTTCTTCTGGCCGATCCGGCGCGGGTGGGCGTCGGCGGCCGGGTTCGCCTGGTTCTGGATTGTGATACAGGTGATCAACGGCGTGGGCCATCCGCTGTGGTCGCTGCGTCAAGGCAGTTACACGCCCGGTGTCGCTACGGCACCCGTGCTGCTCGTTCTGGCGTTGTACCTGGCCGCCCAAACCGTGAGGAAATAGCATGGCCAGGTGGAAGAGGTGGACGCTGTTCGGCTTCGGCGTGCTGACGCTCGTGGCGACAGCCTTCATCGTTCCGACAGTCTGGTTCAAACCGTATTCGGTGAACCACTTCTACGGGCGAGTCTTCCTCCGCTTCGCGCTCGAGAGCCCGATGCTGCTGTCGCAACTCGGGTTCGTACCGTCCTTTCTCGACTTTCACTCGCACAAGCTGGACGACGTATCGCTGGAGGCTGAAGAGCGCTCCTTTCGTCGTCTGGATAAGGAGCTCGGCGTCCTGCGAAGCTTCGATCGAGGCTCGATCGACGATACGATCTCGTATGACGTGATGGAGTGGTTCATGGCGAATCTGCAGGAGAGTCAGCGGTTCCGCTTCCACTCGTACCCACTCAATCAGTTCTCCGGGGCTCAGAGCGGGCTGCCGTCGTTCATGCTCAGCGTGCATCAGATCCGGGGGAAGAAGGACGCGAGGAACTACGTCGCCCGTCTCGCGGCATTCGAGCGGTACTTCGATCAGATCATCGAGGGCTCACGAGCACGTGCCGAGCGGGGAATCGTTCCGCCGCGTTTCGTGGTGCAGCGGGTCCTCACGGAGATGCGGGAGTTCATCGCTGCCCCACCGTCCGGGCACGTTCTGTATACGAACCTGCAGGCGGCTCTCGACACACTCGCAACGCTGTCGGCCGATGAGCGGCAGGCTCTGCTCGCGAGCGCGGACTCCGCCATCAGTGGGCGAGTGTACCCTGCCTACCGGAAGCTCATCGCGCACGCGGAGGAGCTTGAGCGGGTCGCGACTGATGACGACGGGGTCTGGAGGCTTCCCGACGGCGATGCCTACTACGCTCATCGGCTGCGCTCGTCCACCACGACCGATTTCACAGCCGACGAGATCCATCAGCTCGGGTTGCGTGAAGTTGAGCGAATCGAAGCGGAGCTGCGTACGCTTGTTGCGCAGCAAGGGTACTCCGGAACCGATCTTGGGGAATCCCTCGCGAGGCTCCGTGAGGAGCCGAGGTTCCAGTGGCCGGACACTGACGAGGGGCGTGCCGCCATCATCGAGGAATACCGGCGGATCATTGCCGAGGCGTCAACACACCTCGCCCCGCTATTCGGCAGGCAGCCGGCCGCTCCTGTCGCGGTCGAGCGCGTGCCGCCCTTCAAGGAAGCGACCGATGCGGTCGCTTCCTACCAGGTGCCGGCGCTCGACGGCTCGCGCCCCGGGAAATTCTTCGTGAACCTGCGGGACGTGGGAGACCACGCGCGTATGCGAATGCGCACCGTAGCGTATCACGAGGCGATTCCCGGTCATCACTTTCAGATGGCGACGGCCCAGCAACTGGAAGGCACGCCCTTCTTCCGGAAAGTGATTCCGTTCACTGCCTACACCGAAGGGTGGGGGCTGTACGCGGAGCAGCTCGCGGCAGAGAGTGGCCTGCAGGACGACCCGCTCGACCGGATCGGTTATCTCGTGGATGAGCTGTGGCGGGCGGTTCGGCTGGTCGTGGACACTGGAATACATTCGAAGCGATGGACACGCGCCGAGGCGATCGACTACATGAGTCGCACGGGCAAGCCGGAGAACGACATGATCGCGGAGGTAGAGCGCTATGTAGTTCTGCCGGGGCAGGCCACTTCGTACAAAGTTGGCCAGCTGAGGATTCTCGGGCTGCGTGAACGGGCGCGAACGCGGCTTGGCGGCGCGTTCGACATCCGTGAGTTCCACGACGTGGTGCTCAGCCAGGGCGCAGTTCCCCTTTCGGTGCTGGAGTCAGTCGTGGAGGGCTGGATCGGAAGCAGGGAGCAGGGGACCGTCGCCAGGGGTCACTGATTGTTCCAGTGACTGCTACGATGTTGCGTGATCTGACAGGGACAGCTTGCCGGTGCAGCAACGGGCTCATGACTGATCCGTGCCGTGAGTTGCAGGTCCGCCTCAGTGCGAGGGTATGATGGCGTCAATCGTCGATCCGAACGGATTCCAGCCGCTGCCGGATTATCGGGAGTATCCGGCTCAGGAAATGGAAGCGCGCGCGGCGGCATTCACGGCCGAGCTCGAGCGGAGGCGCACGACCCGCCATTTCAGCGATCGTCCCGTCGCCCGTTCAGTCATTGAGCACTGCATCCGCGCCGCCGGGACCGCGCCGAGCGGCGCGCACCAGCAGCCGTGGCACTTCGTTGTGGTAAGCGATCCCGCGCTCAAGCGCCGCATCCGGGACAAGGCGGAGGCTTCGGAGCGTGAGTTTTATGCAACTGCGCCGGCGGACTGGCTGGCAGCGCTCGCGCCACTCGGGACCGACGCTGTCAAACCCTACCTCGAAACGGCCCCATACCTGATCGCGGTATTCGCGGAGAGGTACGGTGTCGCCGGCGACGGTACAAACCGAACGCACTACTACGTGAGCGAGTCTGTTGGAATCGCGACCGGATTTCTGCTGCTCGCGCTACACAACGCCGGACTGGTGTCGCTGACGCACACGCCGAGCCCCATGCGGTTCCTCAGCGAGGTGCTCGAGCGTCCGGCAAACGAGAGACCGGTGATGCTGATCGTCACGGGCTATCCCGCGCCCGATGCCCGCGTGCCACGGCTTGCGCGAAAGCCTCTGAGCGAAATCGCCACCTTTCTCTGACAGGGTGCTGCTGATTATCACGCGGCTAATCCTGCCCTGCACCAACACCATCAGCAGTGACCTCGAAAATCTGCAGCATGCCCTTGCTCTCGGGATTGGAAACTTCGGCGACCCAGGCGTATCTGCCCGGCTCCAGCGACGCCGTGAAGTAGCCCGTCATGCCCGCGGGCATCTCGTTGGTGCCACCGAGGAACTCCGCCGGCGCGGGAGTTTCGAGCCCCGTTGTCTGAGTCCAGTCCATCCAGGCGGCGACGCGGCTGACGTCGGTCGTGTCCGTAAGTCGCACCAGATGCACGTCGTGACCCACAAAATTTTCGTGCGCCTGTTGATCCTCGAAACGGACTGCGATCGTGTGCTCCCCCGCAACCACACCGCCTGTCATCTCGATACCGCGTCCGCTCGAGATGGTCAGTGCGAGCGTTGGCTCCGGAGCGGATGCGTCCGATTCAATCCCCGTCACCGTCAGCTGATGGACCATACCGTAGGCCAGCGTGTCTGGGTTGTAGCTGTGAAAGACGCCGTTCGTCTTCACGTAGCACTCAATGAGGTAAGTGCCCGGCTCCAGGTGCACGATGCTTTCGGACGTTCGCCCCGGGGAGAGCAGGCCGGGCCCTCCAGTGAACACTATCTGACCGAACCACTCGGGTACCTCTCCGAACTTCTGCATTGCGGCGTCCGTCTCGCCGGCGTTCAGCAGGTTCATGCCCTCCTGGAAGACCGGAGCGACCTGCCGCTGCTGTTCCTCGATCCCCACTCCGTCGGGGACGCGCTGAAGCAATGCGAAGTGGATCATCGCGCTCTCGTTCCTGAAGCGGAACGTGGTCCACCCCGACTCGATCTCGTTCGGCGCCTCGAACTGAAGGCCTCGCGCGACTATCTCAACCACACTCCCGGATCGCGGCGGAGCAGTGTCAGTCTGTTCGCCGGTACATCCGGTCGTCAGCGCAGCTGCGACCGATAACAGAACGACTCGTTGCGTTCCAAGAGACATGTGGGATCTCCTTGCGTGCATGGGGAGGGTGGCTGACAGGCGCCTTGCGCGTCATGCGACGTTGCGTACGGTGCGCTCGGTGTTTCTAACGTAGCACGAGACCCGGGCATGCCAACCCCGCAGACATCCGTGTGACGCGTTCGATCCCGTTATAAGTCGCTACGTTTCTGTCGTGAGACTTCCACTCCTGGTCCGTTGCGGCATGATTGCCGCATTTGCAGCTCTTGCGGCCTGCACTGCGCCGGGACAGGGCAATGCATCCGCGAGCGCTGCTGGTGCAGCAGCCGCGGATGAGGCTGCGTTGCTGAACGGGATGGCGCGCATCGACTCGGCGGCCGCATCGATCGACTCGATCTTCCAGCCGCTGCCGCTTCTCACGCCCGCGGAAGAGGCGGCCCTGCGCCGGTTCTCCAACGTACAACACCTGGCGCGCGCGCGAGCACTGGGGGTCGGGCGGGCCCTTTCTCCGCAGCGGCTCGCTACGCTGGAAAGGGAAGGGCGGTTAGTGCGTCTTGCGAACACCCAACACTGGATCATTCGCGATCTCGGTCACTCACAGCCTCTCGCCGTCCCGGCGGTGCGGGCCGTGCTTACAGAGATTGGGGAGCGGTTTCACTCCCGACTGGCGGAACTAGGAGCACCTCCCTTCCGGTTGGAAGTCACCTCCGTGCTTCGCACCGCCGCAGATCAGGAGGCACTGCGGCAGGTCAACCCGAACGCGGCTCTGGGTGAGAGCACGCACGAGTACGCCACGACGTTCGACGTGCTGTACAGCGCGTATTCGGCGCCGACGGAGCCGTTCACTGCGATCAGCAACCCGGACGCAGTGTGGGTCGAGTCTTATCTCCGCCGATACGCCGACGTGTCAGCTGAGCGGATTGCGGGCAGGCGCGCGCTGGAGCTGAAGGCGATTCTCGGCAGCGTGCTCGCGGGAATGCAGCAGGAAGGCAGGGTGCTTGTGACTATCGAGCGACTCCAGCCGGTCTACCACATCACAGTCGCCCGGGCGCCCTAGCTCGAAGCCCGCGGAGACGACGAACAGAATCGGTAATGCAACGGTCAACGGCATCCGCGGATCACACGCCTCGCCGCCGGAGCATCGGGGAAGAGATCCAAGGCTCTGCGCGCGAAGAGAAGCGCGTCTGAGCAGCGGCCGCGCGCCGCGTGCAGCTCTGCCACGCGCAGATTGATCCGATAGCTCCCGGGATCCCACGCTGCCGCGCTGTTCCAGCCCGCGCGGGCCCCGCCGGTTCCCACCGTAGTGATTGCGACGACCTGTGTCGCGCTGCGGGCCGCGGATGCCAGTGTCACCAGCAGGAGAATGCCCGCGGCCGCCGGCCTTGCCGCACCTGGCAGCGTCACGTCGCGACCTGCCCGCGCAACCCCGGCTGTCGCTCCGATTACTGTCCATGCCAGGAATGCGGGCGCTGCGAGGAGCAGCACGGCATCAAAGGCGCTGACCACGAGAGTGGCAGTGATCGTTGCCGCGAGCGTGATCTTCGCCAGAAGCTCGTCGCTGCTCGTGAGAGTTCGCCATCGTCTCGTCGCTCCGACGAACAGGGCACCGAAAACGCCGAAGAGGGCAACTCCCGCGAGAGCTCCGCGCTCCGAGACGTAGGCCACCCAGTCGCTGCTCGGCCACGGATTCGCCGTCATTCCGTCTGCGGTGAGCGACCTGTCACCGCGTGGCGCGACTGCCGGGTAGTGTACCGGCCAGTTGCCCGGCCCCACTCCGAGGGCGGGGTTGGATTTCGCCATCTCGAGCGAGTTTGCGTACTGCGCGACACGCCCGCGTCCGCTGCCGCTCCGGTAGTCAACAAGGCCACGGGCAGAATCCAGGTAGGGTGAGTCGCTTCGCCAGTTCAGCTGGTTCGGGAGGACGATCGCCACACTCGCTCCGAGCAGTGCCGCAAGCGCAAGCCGCGACAGACGACCGCCGATCTTCTGCCCTCTCCACTGGTAGCGCGAGACTACCAGGAGCACGCTGAGCACGCCGATCGAGACGGTGATCGCCAGCCAGGCTGCGCGGGAGCGGGAAAGCACGAGCGCAGCGCCGACGACGCCGATCGCAATCGACCCCAGCAATGCGCCCGCAGCGCGGCGCGCCGTCACGACCGTGAAGATCATCGCCGGCAGCCCGATCGCGGCGAAATGCGCAACGAAGTTGCGATTGCCGAACGTGCCGCCCGGCGCGCGGTTGAGACTGAAGTACTCTGTCTCGACGCCGTAGGCCTGGGCAAGGCTTCCGGCGGCAGCGGCGACGACCGCGACTGAAGCCACGACCAGCAGCGGCCTGTACGAGCCAGAGGATCCGAGACTTCTCGCTGCCCAGAAGATCACCGCGCTGGAGACAGTCACGCCGAGGGCACGCTGAGCCAGCCAGTGATTCGTGGCGAACAGCGATGACGCGAGGCTCAGCGCGAGAAAGAGTGCGAGCATGGCGTCCGCGGCGTCCACTCGAACATGACGGGTGTGTTTCAGGAACAGCAGCGTCACGAGCAGAGCGACGGCGTGAAGAGCGAGCTCTTTCGGAACGAAATACCGGTCGAGCTCGAAAAGCTTGTACGGCAGAACGGCGACAACTACCGCCAGCAATCCCAGCTGAAGGAGAAGCTGCGCGATACGCTGTGGCATGCCGAAATATGACGCGCTCACGGCTGTCTCAGGGCTTCGCGCACTGAACGTGCAGAGGTGACTCAGCCGTGAGCATTCAACTCCATCCTCGAGCCGCTGTGATCGCGCTCCTGCTGGCGGCGATCCCCGCGTCGGCACAGCAGCCCGCAACGGGCGACACTGCCAGTACTGCGGCAGCCATCGACACTACATACGGATCGGCGGCGCTCGAAGTACTGATCGCGGACGCGGCGCGGATCAACGCTCTGATTCCCGAGCGGCTGACTGCGTATCGCGCCCGCGTCGAGAGCGAAATGGCCATGGCGCTCACCGATTCCGCCGGCCGTGAGCGGACTATCCAGATCGAGCAGATCGGCAGCGAGGTGCGCTGGCGCCTGCCGTACCGCTATGACCAGCGCGTCGTCGGGTACCGTTCGCAGTCCATCGGCCCGACGTTCTCGCTGATGAGCATGTTCGGCGGCTGGACCACGCCGACGCTGTATGGGAACAGGCTGCAGCTGGGCGTGACTCCCCCGGGCGGCGGACGCGCGCAGGCACGGGCGCCAGAGCGTGGGCTCGCCATCCATCCGCTCGCGCCGACACGGGAGACGTACTACACCTTCTCCGGCGTTGACACGGTTGTGGTGCTCTTCTCCCGCGGGCGACGGATACACGTGGTCAGCGTGCGGGTGACGCCGCGCCCCGACGCTCCCGGCAACGCAATTCTATTCACCGGCGACATGCAGCTCGATGCCGATCGCAAGCAGATCGTCCGGCTTCGCGGACGCACAGTTGAGGTGCGTGGCGGCCGTCCGGTACTCGCGTCAGGGGGCGGGTTCCCGGGGACGAGCGGCGCATCGTTCATCGAGCTCGTCAATGCAGAGGTGGATGGCGATTTCTGGCTGCCTGCGTACCAGCGTACCGAGTTTCATGCCCGGTTCGCGCTGCTCGGAGGCATCCGCGCGATCGTTCGCATCGTTTCCCGCTTCGACAACTACCGGACGAACGATTCGTCGTGGACCGGACCTGAGACTCCTGCTCCGGGCCATCATCTGACGTTTGCCCCGTCCGACAGCCTGTCGAGGTTCAGTGAGTGGCGATGGCCGCTGGGGCAGGCGAGTAGTGATGTCGAGTATGCGGATTTCGCGGACGTGACGCCCGAGGCGTGGACCGCCGGCGGCACGTCGGCGATGCGCCTCCGCCCCGAGACGCTGGGCGATGTGTTCCGTTTCAACAGGATCGAGGGTGTGTACACGGGAGTGGCTCTGCGCCGGGATTTCCGGGAGGGCGACTCTGCCCTGATCGTGCGAGGGTCGGCCGGATGGGCTTGGGCGGAGGGTGTCGCCCGCGGCGCGCTGACAGCAGAACAGCGGCGCGGAATCTGGAGCGGCGGCGTGCGCCTGCACCGCTCACTTGCGCACACCAACGATTTTCAGCTCCCGCTCTCATGGGGTGCGACACTATCGGCGCTGTTCGGCAGCACCGACAACTACGACTACCTCGACCGCCGCGGTGCCAGCGTGTTCGTCACCCGCGCGCTCGGACTGCAGCGTCGGTCGTTCGCGCGGCTGGAGGTGGGTGCCGCGGAAGATCGTGCGGTACAGCAGAACATCTCGAAGGGGCTGTTCGTGGAGGGCGATGGGTTCAGGCCGAACCGCGGCGTTCGCCCAGGCAGCTACGTCAGGACAGTGGTTGCTCTCGAGCTCAATCCACACGTCAGCGGGATCTACGTGGACCGCGGCATTGGAGCGCGCGTTCACTATGAGCGTGCTGACGGCGATCTGCGCTGGCAGCGGCTGGAGCTGCGTACGGCTGCGCGTCGGGAGCTCGGACCGCTCGACCTGTATGCCCGCGGTGACGCGGGGACTCTGTTTGGCGCCGCGGCGCCGCAGGCGCTGTTCGAGGTCGGGAGTGGCGAGGGACTGAGTACCTATCAATACAAGGAGTTCGCGGGGGATCGGGCGGCGATGATGCGAGCCGTGCTGGGTTACACCTTCCCGGTTCTGCGGGCGCCGATGCGCGTGGCCGGAGGCCTGTTCATTCCCGGACTTGCACCCGGAGTAGCTGCAGGAATCCACACGGCGTGGACTGACATATCGGGTCCGGCTGCCGAACAGGCACTGCTCGAGCTCGGCGCCTTCATCGAGGATGAGGGGGTGATGGTGCCGGTCGCCCGCGCAACTGACGGAGTCCGCGGGTCGGCAGAGCTGCTGCTGACGTTCTTCAGCGGTGCGCTCGCGATCGGTGTCTCACGCCCGATCGACCATGCAGGTCCCTGGCGCTTAACGGGGCGCATCGGCCAGGGCTTCTGACCGCTTGCTTCTTCCGTCACCACGCAACATCATGGGTTGGAGTCATGGCAGATCTTAAGACCCGGCCGGAAACGACCAGCGTCCCTGCATTCCTCGCTTCGATCGCGGACGAGAGCCGCCGCCGCGATTGCGAGGCAGTCGCTGCTCTGATGCAGGAAGTCACAGGCGCCGAGCCTGTGATGTGGGGAACGAGCATAGTTGGCTTCGGAAAGTATCACTACAAGTACGAGAGCGGACGGGAAGGCGACTGGATGCTCGTGGGCTTCTCGCCGCGGAAAAAGGACATCACGCTGTACCTCATGGCCGGATTCGAGCGCTTCCCCGATCTCATGCAGCGGCTCGGGAAGCACAAGACCGGGAAGTCGTGTCTCTACGTGAAGAAGCTGGACGACCTGGACCGGGATGTGCTGCGGGAGCTCGTCCGCAGCTCCGTTGACGCGATGGCAGATCAGCGCG
>CAZOAT010000018.1:36479-40763 GCA_964577965.1 uncultured Gemmatimonadaceae bacterium
GATGTGCTGCGGGAGCTCGTCCGCAGCTCCGTTGACGCGATGGCAGATCAGCGCGTAGACAGCTGACGCTCACGCAGAGGGAGCTCTGGACCCCGTACTGATCGTGCTGCGCCTGGTGCACATAGTCGGTGCCGTGCTCTGGGTCGGAATGATGTTCTTCACGACATTCTTCCTGATCCCCGCGGTCCAGGAAGTGGGTCCGGACGGCGGCAAGGTGATGGGTGCGGTACAGCGCCGCGGTCTCATGACGGTAATGCCTCTGCTGGCGCTGATCACGATCCTTTCGGGACTGTGGCTTTACTGGCGTGCGTCCCTGGGCTTTGAGCCGGCGTACATGCGCTCGCCCCCCGGGATGGCTTTTGGATTCGGAGGTGCGCTGGGCATCGTGGCCTTCGTTCTCGGGCTTGCGATCGCTCGTCCGTCGATGATGCGCGCGATGGCAATCATGCAGACGCTCGGCAGCGCGAGCAGCGACGAGGAGCGACAGCAGAGAACGCGTGAAGCGCAGCGCCTGCGCACGCGCAGCGGTGTCGTCGGGCAGCTCGTAGCGTGGATGCTGCTGATCGCAGCAGCTTCGATGTCAGTGGCCAGGTACCTGTAGAGCTCAACCCGGAGTGCCCTGGGACCTCGAACCGCCAGCCACCGCGGCGGGGCTGCCGCACCCGCCGCGGTGGCTGGCGATCCAGACGGTCTCAGTTCCCGCGATCTATCTGGCCACGGATCTCTCCGCCCGGGAAGTCGCCGGGGCCGGTGTTGGGTGGCGGGTCACCATCGCTGGTGTGGACATTCACGTACGTGAGACCCGCGCGCATCGCGTCGAGCAACGACATGTCCTCACCGACGTTCGCCTCGAGGCACATCACACCCTCGGGGGAGAACGTCCCGCTTGCGAGTACGCCACTGAAGCGGCCGCCGCCAGCATCCGCGGGCGCACCGGCGGGCCCGATCACCGGGTAAAGCCACATTGCCGGTGGGCCGTTCTCGCCTGGCCGGCCGCAGTGGATGTGAGCCATGGTCACGTTCTCGATGTTTGCGGCGATCAACCGAAAGCGTACGAGGGTCTCGGCCGCGTTGACACGAAAGGTCGCCTGTCCCTGCGCCCGGCTGACCGAAGGATGCGGATCGTTGTCGAGCACCTCCTCAGCGCCCGTCAGATGCGTGCCCATGTTGAAGTCTGCGTTGCCGCCCTTCGCGAAGAGCGGAACGGTGATCTCATTCTCGGTGGGGAGCTGCTGATCGAGACAGCCTGCGAGCAGGAACACCGCTGCAGCCATCACTGTGTGTTTCGCCATCATGCTTCTTCCTCCGGATTCCATGTCGCGCATGCCGTCGTGGTCATGCGCCGTCACCGGGCAATGCCGGTGTGGACTGCCCGATGGATGTCCCCGCAATAGCGCAGCCAGTATGCAGGCCGGTTGCCATGCAGCGAGGAGGCCTTACTATTGGCGGACACTCTTCCCCGACGTTTCCGGAAAGTTCACGCCACGGTGGGTTTGCGCATGTCGTTTTGTACGTTTTTGACCGGAGAACGCAGGCGCAACGTGTGCGTCTCAGTGAGCTTCGCGACGGCAGTCGTCGCAACGGCTTTGCTGCTGATGCCCGGTGCGCTTGCCGCCCAGCACCAGCATGATCCGGCTGACCGCCAGCGCAGTTCGAGTGCGCCTGCGGAGCGGCAGATGCCCGCTGTCAAAGTTGCGGGCCTGGTGACCGGCGGGAGCACCGCCGAACCGCCGCGTTTCGTGAACGCGTCCCGCATGCCGGGCGTCGTTGAAGTCACACTCATCGCTTCACCGGCCAGTCTCGAGCTGTTGCCTGGCAGAGCCACTCCGGTGTACACCTACAATGGGTCGAGCCCGGGACCGACGCTGGAGGTGCGGGAAGGCGATCGCGTGATCGTGAACTTCCGTAACGAGCTGCCGGTGGAGACGACGGTACACTGGCACGGACTGCACATCCCCTTCGATCAGGACGGCAGTCCGTTTCATCCCGTGGCGCCCGGCGCAGTGCACACCTACGACTTCACACTCCGCGCCGGCAGCGCCGGGACGTACTGGTACCACCCGCATCCGCACCACAGCACTGGCTACCAGGTGGGCATGGGGCTTTACGGTGCGATCATCGTGCGCGCCGCGGACGATCCGCTTCCCGCTTCATTGCGTGAGCGGCTGCTGCTGTTGTCCGACAATCGCTTCACCGACGATGGGAAAATGGATTTCCCCGACCCGAAGTCGCTCGCCGGACGAATTGATGCGGAGAACGGCCGCGAGGGTGACGTGTTCTTCGTGAGCGGAGCAGTTCTTCCGACACTCGGGATCAGGAGTGGCGAGGTGCAGCGGTGGCGGGTGATCAACGCGTCTGCCGCGCGCGTGTACCGTCTCTCTCTGGAGGGGCACACGCTGCTGCACGTAGGAAGCGACGGGGGACTTTTCGAGCACCCCGTCGAGACCGAAGAGATTGTACTTGGTAACGGGGAGCGCGTAGAGTTCCTCGTTCGGGCGCGCAGCGAGCCGGGCACGACCGCACGGCTTCAGGCTCTGCCGTACGACAGATATATACCGCAGACCCGACCACGTGACTGGAAGACGCCGCGCGACCTGCTGATTCTGGAATACAGCAGCGAGCCTCCTCTCTCACCGATAACTCTGCCGGCGCGATTGCGTGCAATTCCTGCATTGGATACGACGAGCGTCACTGAGCGACGCGTGATGGCGCTGACCCAGCATCTCATCAACGGCCGTTCAATGGACATGGATCGCGTCGATGAGACGGCGAGGCTGGGCGCCACGGAGATCTGGGAGATCGAGAACCTGGTTGGGATGGACCACCCGTTCCACCTGCACGGCTTCCAGTTCCAGGTGATCGATCGTAATGGCGTTCCGGAAACACAGCCGAAGTGGAAAGACACGGTGAACATGCCGCGGCACCAGACGGCCCGCTTCGTCGTGAAGTTCGAGAATTATCCGGGGAAGTGGATGTACCACTGCCATATCCTGGATCACGAAGATGCCGGCATGATGGGAGTCCTCGAAGTCAAATAGACCCTAAGGAGGCGAGCATGAGCAGGTTGCCGGGCAGTCCCTCGCGAAGTGTTGCGTCTCTGTTGCCGATCCTCGCGATCGCTGCGTGCATGGCGCCCGCGCCTGCAGTCGTCACGAGTGGAGATGTTCAGCCGACGCAGAGCATTCAGGATCAGGTCCTGCGCGGTCGTCAACTGGCGCTCGAGCATGGATGCGGCGACTGTCACGGCGGTGCTGTCAATCCGGCCGCTCAGGGCGACGGGCCGTTTCCCGGTAACAGCCAGTGGCTTGCGGGCAGGCCACAGGACACCCTTCCAGTCGGCGATTTCAGGGCTTTCGCGCGGAACATCACTCCCGATGATGAAACGGGAATAGGCCGCTTCAGCGAGCGGCAGATCTTCAACGCGCTCCGCTTCGGGCTCCGGCCGCGCGCGACTCCGGATGTCGAGATCACGTCAGCCGTCCCGGGACAAGGGAATCACCCGGTGGCTCCGAATTACCTGTCGCCGGCGATGCCGTGGATCACATTCCGCCACATGCCCGACAGCGATCTCCGGGCAATTGCTGCCTATCTCAAACGCGCTGTGCGGCCGGTGAATCGCAGGGTACAGGACAGTGAAGCACCCCCCGATTTCTGGGCGAGCGAGGTTACCGTTGCGAAGATCGGCACGCATGGGGCCCCGCCCTTCCCGACGGCACAAGAGGAACTTCACGTGCCTGAGAGGCGTGACCAGGTTCTGCATGGTCGTCGCATGGTGATCGAGCACGGATGCGGCCTCTGCCATGGCGGTGGCGACGTCCCGCGGGAGGGATGGCTCGTCGGTCTCCGGGACGGCCCGTCGATAGCTGCTCCGTACGCGATCGAGTTTCCGATCGGGCCGTTCATGACGCGACCGCGCAATCTGACACCGGACAACACGACGGGGATGGGGCGGTTCAGCGAGCGGCAGATATTCAACGCATTGCGGTTCGGACTCCGTCCGGGCGAGACCCCCGACGTCGAGATTACGTCCACGTTACCGGGACAGGGAAACCACCCCGCGAATCCGAAGTACCTTGCGGTGCCCATGCCATGGCCAGCCTGGCGAAACATGTCGGATGCTGAACTGTGGGCGATCGCTGCCTACCTCAAGCACGGATTGAAGCCGGTCGCGAACAGGGTGGAGGACAGCGAGGGCCCGCCGGATTTCTGGGCGAGCACATATACTGCCGAGAACTTCGGCCCGTATCCGCCTCCGCCGTTCCCGACTGCGAACGAGCGGGTGCC
>CAZOAT010000019.1:0-15783 GCA_964577965.1 uncultured Gemmatimonadaceae bacterium
GCCCACTGCGCCCTGAACGCAGCGCGTCTACCAATTCCACCACTTCGGCGTGAACCACAAAATATAGCGTCAATCGAACGTTTTTGGAACCAATCGGCCGTGGCCGCCGACAGCTGGACGGTTGTGCTGCATGACCGGTAATAGACGGGCGGAAGTATCGAATCGCGGGAAGGTGCAGGACAAGCATGAGAAGCCGGAAAAGACATCGATAGCGCGGAACAAACGCGCGCGACATGACTATCAGTTGCTCGAAACGTGGGAAGCCGGATTGGTGCTGACCGGCACTGAGGTCAAATCGCTGCGCGCGGGGAAGGCGAACATCGGCGATGCGTACGGAGTGGTTCGTGATGGCGAGGTGTATCTCCTCAATCTTCACATACAACCGTATGAGCAGGGCGGCTACGTGAATCACGAGCCGTCACGCACGAGGAAACTCCTGCTGCACAGGAAGGAGATCCGGCGGCTCATCGGTGCCGTCGAGCGGCAGGGGCTCACACTCGTTCCGCTGGAGCTGTACTTCAACAGGGGCAGGGCGAAGGTGGCGATAGCACTGGCACGGGGAAAGAAACTGCACGACAAACGAGCTGACGAACGTCAGCGCGAAGATCAACGCGACATGGCTCGCGCGATGCGCAAGCGATGATAGGCGCCCTCGCTCTCGCTCTGCAGCTGAGCGCATCCGTGATAGCTCCGGTAACGGTCCGCGCGGGGGACCGTGCCACGCCGCTGCCGGTTCTCGCCAGCGCGGAGCGTGTCGGCGTGCGCGCGGATGCGGTGGCTGCAGCGCTGGGCGGTGTCCTTCACCAGTCGCCGGGTGAGCGGTACACCCTCACGGTGGGCGCGGCCGCGATCGAGCTGGAGCCGTCACTGGCTATGGCCCGCGTGGACACGATCATCATTCCCCTCGGTGCCGCCCCGTGGCTCAACGGCACGGCGCTGTACATTCCGCTGCAGGTCCTGGCCGAGATCATTCCGCGGTTCGCGACCGGCTTCATCTACGAGGCTGCCGTGCGGGAAGTCCGGGTCTTCACGCCGGTGACCGGACGAGCCGCGGCCGTGACCCCCGCCCAGAGAGCTCAGACGGCGGATGCGTCGCGCGTGACTGAGAGGCCAGCCGAGCCGCGACGCCGCGCCAGCTCCCGCAGGGTCGTCGTGGTGGACGCCGGACACGGTGGGAGAGATCCCGGCGGCGGCACCGCGCTGCGATGCGTGGGAGGGCGGAAACTGGAGAAGGACATCACCCTGGCGGTCGGAAGACTCGTAGAGCAGGAGCTGAAGCAGACGGGGATCTCGGTCGTGATGACTCGCACGACGGACACTCTGGTAGGCCTGTACGATCGTGGGCCGATCGCGAACCGTGCGAAAGGCGATCTGTTCGTCTCCATCCACGTCAACGCGGCTCCGACCACCTGGAAGAACGCATCCGCGGGCCGCGGTTTTGAAACCTACTTTCTGGCTGAAGCCAAGACCGAGGAAGCCAGGCGCGTGGAAGAGATGGAAAACTCGGCGATCAGATTCGAGACGGAAGCGCAGGCGACGAAGGGTGACCCGCTCAGCTTCATCATCACCGACATGGCGCAGAACGAGCACCTCCGTGAATCGATGGATCTCGCCGAGAGCATCCAGCGCGGGATGCGCACCGTGCATCCTGGGCCCGACAGGGGGGTAAAGCAGGCGAACTTCGCCGTCCTGCGGGGCGCGTTCATGCCCGCCGTGCTCGTCGAGATCGGCTTCGGCACGAATCCACAGGATGCGGCCTATATGTGCAGCTCGCGCGGGCAGCGGGAGCTGGCTCGGACGATCGCCGCGGGTGCGGTGGAGTACCTGTCTCACTACGAGCAGCGGATCGGCGGCGGGCGGTGACCGACTGCCTCGCGGTCAGTGTCGCGGGGCTGAACTTCCGCAATCCCGTGCTGCTCGCCGCGGGTACCGCAGCATACGGACGTGAGCTCGCGGACGTGGTGCGACTCGACAGTCTTGGCGGGATCGTGACAAAGGCTGTGAGCGTGGAGCCGCGCGCCGGAGCAGCGGCACCCAGAGTGTCCGATTTCGGCGAAGGGATGATCAACGCAGTCGGCCTGGCAAATCCCGGGGTCGAGGAGGTACGCGCCACCGAGCTGCCATGGCTGGCCACGCGGGCACCCGGTCTTCGGGTGATTGTCAATGTCGTCGGCAGCGCGGTGGCCGATTTCGCCGCGGTCGTGGAGCGCCTCGACGACGCCGCTGGTGCCGATGCCTTCGAGCTGAACGTGAGCTGTCCGAATGTGAAGGCCGGCGGTCTGGAATTCGCCGCCGACGAGAGTTCGCTGCGGGAAGTAGTGACGATGGCGCGATCCCGCACGCGCCGTCCTGTGTTTGTCAAACTTTCTCCAACTCTCACGGACATCGGGCGCGCTGCTTCGCTGGCGGTGGATGCGGGGGCAGACGGTGTCAGCGTCGTGAACACGATCCCTGGCCTGGTGATCGACACGGCGACCCGGCGTCCGGCGCTCGGGTTCGGCACGGGAGGTGTGAGTGGCGGAGGACTTCGCCCTGTCGGAGTGCTTGCGACGTGGCGCGTCAGGCGCGCAGTGCGCGTTCCAGTCATCGGCGTCGGGGGAATCGAGACCGCAGATCATGCGCTGCAGTACATCATGGCCGGAGCGTCGCTGGTTGCGATCGGTACGGCAGCCATGCGCGATCCCCGTGCACCCGAGCGTGTGGCGGGGGACCTCAGGCGCTGGTGCGAGCGGGAAGGGATCAGTTCCGTGACGGAGCTCACCGGATCGCTGCAGTGGCAGTGAGTAAACGGGCACGCAAAACGTCGCGAATGAGCTTTGCCCGCGTGCCGACGCCCATCGTCGCTCTTGACGTCGCGGGCTCACACGAGGCTGTGCGTCTGGTGGAGCAGCTGGGCGACCTGTGCTCGTTCTACAAGGTTGGCAGCGAGCTGTTCACAGCCAGTGGCCCGGCCATGGTGGATTACCTCCGGGCGCGCGGTGCCGACGTGTTCCTCGATCTCAAGCTGCACGACATACCGAACACAGTTGAGCGTGCCGCGGCTGCTGCCGCCGCGACCGGCGCACGCCTGCTCACGGTTCACGCCGTGGGCGGAGCGGACATGCTGCGCGCGGCCGTCACGGGTGCCGCTGCCGGCAGCACTGCGGCACGAAACGGGTGCGGAGTGCTGGGCGTGACGGTTCTCACTTCGCTCGACGCTGACCGTTTGGGAACCACGTGGGGCCGCCGGATCCGGTCGGTGCAGCAGGAGGTGCTGCGGCTGGCAGCCCTGGTCGCTGACACGGGCGCCGAAGGGATCGTCTGCAGCGGCGCCGAGCTCCGCCTTGTACGGAAGGAGTTCGGCGATCGTCTTGCGGTGCTCGTCCCCGGTGTGCGAGCAGCGGCGGCGGCACGCGGCGACCAGGCGCGGGTCGTCACTCCGGAAACCGCGGCGCGCGACGGTGCTGACTACGTCGTGTTCGGGCGCGCGGTCAACCAGGCTCCAGATCCCGTGCGCGCGCTTTCAGCTTTGCTGCAGGACCTCGCCGGTTGACGGTCGGGAACATGGCGCACCTCCTCTCTGTAGGTAACAGATGAGTCGCGCCGGCCGTTCGACCGAAGGGGAGCTCAACATGCCCGCAACCGATACGAATCACCCTCCGAGAAAGCGGCGGATCGCCAGGGCGTTGGTTGCAGCCACGGTCGTGGGCGCAACGTGCGCGGTGGCGGGCGCGGCGTGGCTCCTCCGCGACCCGACCCCCGGGATGCTGGAGCGGCGTTCCACACTCGTGCATGTGGCTGAGGGTGAGCTGGTCGCCGCGGACTCGCATACGATCCAGGTCGTCAGACTGGAGGCTGCCAGCGGACTCGCAGTCGATCTCACAGTGAAGCGTCATGTCGCGGATTCCGTTGGGAAGTACCCACTCGCGGTAATTCTGGGCGGGCACAGGACCGGCAAGGACGCTGTTCGGCTGCTGGAGAATACGCGTGGGGTTGTTGCGACGGCCGTGTCCTATCCCTATACGGGTGACCCGCGGCCGTACGCCGCACAGCTTGCGCGCGACATCCCACGGATCCGGCGTGCGTTCCTCGACACTCCTCCTGCGCTGATGCTGGCTATGGACTACCTCCTGAGCCGCGACGATGTGGATGCCTCGCGGGCCGAGGGTATCGGGGTCAGCCTCGGCGCCCCGTTCATAGTGATCGCAGGCGCTCTGGACCCCCGGTTCACCCGGATTTGGGTGGTTCACGGCTCGGGAGGTTCGTTCGCGCCCCTACAGCACAACATGCGCGACCAGATTCCATTCGGCCCATTGCGGTACGCCGCTGCCGGCCTCACGAACCTGATCATATCCGGGCCGAGACTGGCTCCGGAGCGGTGGGTAGGCATGAGGGGCGACCGAAGCTTCATGATGATCAACGCGATGGACGACGAGCGAATGCCGGCCGGCGCGGTTCACTCGCTGTTCGCTGCGGCGAGCGAGCCGAAGGAGATGATCTGGATGTCGGGGGGCCATGTCAGGTCGCTGACCGAGGCGGTGAAGCCGCTGGTGGACACGGTCATGGCGAGGATCGCCGGCCCCGGCTGATCGCGGTCGGAGGGTCTCTCCCGCAAGTGCCTCGGCGTCTTGCCTCCTGCTCGCAACCTGCGTAATTTAAAAGGCTTACCCGTTTTTTCGGGGCAGCTGGCCGAGCCGGTTGACCCGGTGTTTCCCGTACCGTCCGGAGTTACCCGTGAAAGTTCGCAGCAGCGTGAAGCCGATCTGCGAGCATTGCAAGGTGATCAAGCGCAACGGCGTGACGCGCATCATCTGCAAGCGCAATCCCAAGCATAAGCAGCGACAGGGCTGAAATGGCGCGTATTGCTGGCGTGGATCTTCCGCGCGACAAGAAGCTAGAAATAGGCCTCACCTACATCTTTGGAATCGGGCGTCAGACGGCGCGCCGCATTCTGAATGAGACTGGTGTGGATCCGACTCAGCGCGTTCGCGATCTGAACGATGCGGACACCAACCGTCTTCGTCAGATCATCGAGCGCGATCATCGTGTCGAGGGCGCGCTGCGTACCGAGACTGCGATGAACATCAAACGCCTCATGGACATCGGCTCGTATCGCGGCATCAGGCACCGCCGTGGTCTTCCCGTGCGGGGGCAGCGGACGCACACGAATGCGCGCACCAAGAAGGGGCCGCGTCGTGCGATCGCGGGCAAGAAGAAGGTCACCAAATAGCGGCTAGCGATCAGCGACTAGCGGTCAGCAAACAGCAACAGGCTATCGAATGGCAATCGGAAAGAAGACAAAGCGCGTGATCGAGGCGGAAGGCATCGCCCACGTCAACGCGACTTTCAATAACACGGTCATCACGATCACGGACGCACGGGGCAACACCATCGCGTGGGGCTCGGCCGGCAAGGCGGGGTTCAAGGGCTCGAAGAAGTCGACGCCCTTCGCCGCCACAGTCGCCGCCGAGGCCGCGGGACGCGAGGCGCTGAACCTCGGCGTTCGTCGTGTGCACGTACGCGTACAGGGACCAGGCAGCGGTCGGGAGAGCGCGATTCAGGCACTGGCCTCGGCGGGACTTCAGGTGAAGTCCATCCGCGACGTCACGCCGATTCCGCACAACGGCTGCCGGCCTCCCAAGCGGCGGAGGGTCTAGCCGATGCGGTATACGGGACCAAGCTGCCGCCAGTGCCGTCGCGAGGGAACGAAGCTTTTCCTCAAGGGCACCAAGTGCTTCACCGAGAAGTGCCCCGTGGAACGCCGGCCGACGCCGCCAGGCCAGCACGGCGCCAACATGGCGCGCCGGCGGAAGGTGTCGGAGTACTCGAAGCAGCTTCGCGAGAAGCAGAAGATCAAGCGGATCTACGGTGTGACCGAGCGTCAGTTCCGGAACACGTTCGAACGGGTCTCGACGCTTCCCGGTATTACAGGACACAACCTGCTTGCCGCTCTCGAGAGCCGGCTGGACAACATCGTGTACCGGATGGGATTCGCTGCCAGCCGCAAGGCGGCCAGGCAGCTCATTCGTCACCGACACGTGGAAGTGAACGGCCGTACGGTGGACATCCCGAGCTATCAGGTGAGGCCGGGCGAGGAAGTGAGCGTGGGTATGAAGTCGCGGGAGATGACCGCCGTAATGGTGGCCATGGATCAGGCGCAGCGCGGCGCGCCGCTGTCGTGGATCGCGGTGGATCGCGACACGTTCAGTGGCCGGATGCTGGAGCGTCCGACGCGGCCGAACATTCCGATCGCAGCGCAGGAGCAGTTGGTCGTAGAGCTGTATTCGAAGTAAGCGATTAGCCAGCTGCTAATCGCAGCTGTCGCGGCTTTCGCCGTGCAGCGGTCGGATCCCTGACATCCACACGAGCTCGCCGCGCGTCAGGGGCGGGGCGGGGCGTCGCCGGCAGAACCGGCGTGACCAGAGGAATTATCGAGATGCCAAAGACTATTGATCTTCGTGGGTTGGTTCGGCCGCAGCTCGTCGAAGCGACGAAGCGCGAGAGCAACCCCAACGTTGCTGAATTCAGGCTCCAGCCGCTCGAGCGCGGTTTCGGCCACACACTGGGCAACGCCATGCGGCGGATGCTGCTGTCATCGCTGCGCGGTACCGCGGTCTGGGGTTTCCGGATCGATGGTGTCCTTCACGAGCATCAGACGATTCCGGGAGTCGCCGAGGATGTGCACCAGATCATCGGCAACCTGAAGTCGCTAACGCTGACTCTGGCCGACGACGTCGAGTCGGCGGTGCTGCGCATCAGCAAGCGTGGTGCAGGCGCCATCACCGCGGCCGACATCGAGCCGCAGGGCGGTATCACCATCAGTGATCTGGGGCACCACCTGTTCACGCTGCAGGAGAATCGCGACATCAATGTCGAGCTGTACGTGAACAAGGGACGCGGTTATGTCGAGGCGGATCAGCACACGACCGACCGGTCGCTGCCTATCGACCTGGTGCGTATCGACGCCGTGTACAATCCGGTGCGCCGCGTGAACTTCTCGGTTGCCGAGACGCGCGTCGGCCAGCGTACCGACTACGACCGGCTGGTGCTGAGCGTTGAGACGAATGGCACGATCACTCCGGAAGAGGCGGTCAGCTATGCGGCCGCACTCGCGCAGACGCACTTCCAGTACTTCACCGGGTTCGGCTCACATACTTCCGTGACCGAGCCGGGGATTGCTGAGCCCAACGGGGCGGACGGACAGCGCCTTGCCGAGCTCCTCAGCACGTCGATCGACGACCTTGACCTCAGCGTCCGGTCGGTCAATTCGCTGAAGAATTCCAACATCCGCACGCTGGGCGATCTGGTCCGCCAGACTGAGTCGCAGATTCTCGGTGTGAAGAACTTCGGCAAGAAATCGCTCGAGGAGATCGCGGATCTTCTGGAGCGGGAGCGACTCAATTTCGGCATGCGCTTCGACGAGAGCATCGACGGCATTCGCGTGATCGACTGGGGCACTCCGCCCCGCGCGGCAGCCGCGGCGGCACCGGACGAGGTGGAGGTACCCGAGTAATGAGGCATGCCAAGTCGGGCAGGCAGCTTCGGCGAACGCCGGAGCAGAAGCTCGCCCTGATGCGCAGTCTTGCAGCCGCGTTGATCGAGCACGGTGCGATCGAGACCACCGAAGCCAAGGCCAAGGAGCTTCGGCCGTTCGTGGAGCGCCTGATCACCAAGGCCAAGACGGGAACGCTGCACTCGCGCCGGCTGGCCATGAGGCACCTCCCCAGGCGGGAGGTGGCGGACAAGCTTTTCCAGGAAGTCGGTCCCCGCTTCGCAGCGAGGAACGGCGGCTACACCAGAATCCTGAAACTCGGTCACCGAAAGGGCGACGGTGCCGAAATGGCGCGGATCGAGCTCGTGGAGCAATAGAGATGCAGATCAACAGAAGCCGCTGTTACATATGCGACAAGGGTGTGGCACACGGCAACAACGTGTCGCACGCGAACAACCGCACGCGGCGCGTGTGGAAACCGAACCTGCAGGTGGCGCGGATCGAGGTGGACGGCGTCGTCCGCAAGGTGAAGGTGTGCACGCGCTGTCTGGCCGCGGGGAAGGTCCAGCGCGCGCCCCGTGGCGCGGGTGTCCCGAGCTGACCGCCGGCCCTATTGATTGGCACGAGAGGGAGCACCTTTGGGGCTCCCTCTTTTTGCGTCCGCCCCGGTGGGCTTGCCCGTCGTGCCGCCTGCCTTCGTGGGATGTATTGCGCGGCGTCGTGCGAAGACCCTCGCGTGCAAATCGCCCGCATTCCGCTGGCAACAGCGTGCTTCCCCGGGTAGCGTAACGACATGCCGCGACGCGACGACATTCACCGCATCCTGCTGATCGGCTCAGGCCCGATTGTCATCGGCCAGGCCGCGGAGTTCGACTACTCGGGCACGCAGGCCGCGAAAGCTCTGCGGGAGGAGGGATACGAGGTCATCCTCGTGAACTCCAACCCGGCCACGATCATGACCGACCCGGAGTTCGCCGACCGGACGTACATCGAGCCGGTCACGCCGGAGTTCGTCGAGCTGGTGATCGAGCGTGAGCGTCCTGACGCACTGCTGCCCACCATGGGCGGTCAGACCGCACTCAATGTCGCAATGTCGCTGGCGAACAACGGCGTTCTCGACCGCTACGGCGTGCAGCTCATCGGCGCGAGCGCCGAAGCGATTGCGAAGGCGGAGGACAGGGCGCTGTTCGCCGCGGCGATGAGGCGGATCGGGCTGGCTGTTCCCGAGGGCGCCACCGCGACGACACTGGAGGAGGCGCTCGAGATTGTCGAGCGAACCGGCTTCCCCTCGATCATCCGGCCGGCCTTCACGCTGGGTGGGACTGGTGGAGGCGTCGCCTACAACCGTGACGAGTTCGAGATGCTGGTGCGTCGCGGCCTCGATCTCTCACCCGTGACGCAGGTGCTTGTTGAGCGCAGCGTACTTGGCTGGAAGGAGTTCGAGCTGGAGGTGATGCGCGACAGCGACGACAACGTGGTGATCGTCTGCTCGATCGAGAACGTGGACCCGATGGGCGTACATACCGGTGACTCCATCACGGTGGCTCCGGCCATGACACTCACCGATCGGGAGTATCAGGAGATGCGCGACGCTGCCGTCGCGGTCATACGCGAGATCGGTGTGGCGGCCGGCGGGTGCAACATCCAGTTCGCCGTCAATCCGCGCGATGGCGAGATGCTCGTCATCGAGATGAACCCGCGTGTCTCGCGCTCGTCCGCGCTCGCATCCAAGGCGACAGGGTTCCCGATCGCGCGCATCGGAGCCAAGCTGGCCGTGGGCTACCGCCTCGACGAGATCCCGAACGACATCACCCGCACTACTCCAGCGTCGTTCGAGCCGGTGCTCGACTACGTCGTGGTAAAATGCCCCCGCTTCGCGTTCGAGAAGTTCACCACGGCAAACCCGATCCTGACGACGCAGATGAAGTCGGTGGGAGAGTCGATGGCGATCGGCCGCACCTTCAAGGAGGCGCTGCAGAAGGGGTTGCGCGCCCTCGAGAGCGGACGCTCCGGGTGGGTCACGGGTGCAGCGGCTGCGGACGACCGGCTGCCTGACAACTCGCTGGAGACGCTGCGCGGCGCCCTGCGCCAGCCGACGCCCGAGCGGATCTACCAGGTGAAGCGGGCACTACTTGCGGGAATGCCTGTCGCTGAGCTGCATGAGATCACCGCGGTCGACCCATGGTTCCTCGAGCAGCTTTCCGAGCTGGTGGAGGCGGAGGGGTGGTACGCTGCATTGCCTGATCCACGCGCCGACGACATCCACCGGATGAAACGAATGGGTTTTTCAGACCGGCAGCTGGCTCAGCTTCGCGGCACCACCGAGGACGAGGTTCGCACGCGCCGCTGGTCGCTCGGCGTGAGGCCTGTCTACAAGATGGTTGACACCTGCGCTGGCGAGTTCCCGTCTGCAACCCCGTACCTGTACAGCAGCTACGACGAGGAGACGGAGGCTGAGCCGAGCGGTCGCCGGTCGATAGTGATCCTCGGCAGCGGGCCGAACCGGATCGGGCAGGGTGTCGAGTTCGACTACTGCTGCGTGCGCGCAGCGCTGGCTCTGCGCGAGCAGGGGATCGAGACGATAATGATCAACTCGAACCCCGAGACCGTCTCCACCGACTTCGACACTTCCGACAAGCTGTACTTTGAGCCGCTCACTCTCGAGGACGTGCTCGAGATAGTTGACCGGGAGAACCCAGAAGGTGTCATCGTGCAGCTCGGAGGTCAGACGCCGCTCAAGCTCACACGAGCGCTGGAAGCGGCGGGGGTGCGGATCCTGGGCACCTCACCCGATGCGATCGATATCGCCGAGGACCGTCGCCGCTTCGATGAGATTGCCCGCTCGCTCGCGGTCCGTCAGCCTGAGAACGGAACCGCAACGAGCGTGCGTGAGGCTGTGACCATTGCGACGCGCATCGGGTACCCCGTGCTGGTCAGGCCGTCGTACGTGCTTGGGGGACGCGCGATGGAGATAGTGTACGACGAGCCGTCGCTGCGCTCCTATTTCGAGCGTGCAGTTCGAGCCTCCGAGGACCGCCCGGTATTGATCGACAGGTTCCTGGAGGACGCATACGAAGCGGACGTGGACGCCATCAGCGACGGAGACAAGGTCGTGATCGGCGGAATGATGCAGCACATCGAGGACGCGGGAATTCATTCGGGCGATTCGGCGTGCGTCCTGCCGCCGTACGCAATTGAATCAATCCATCTGGACGAGATGCGGGAGCATGCCGTGGCACTGGCTCGTGCGCTCGGCGTAGTCGGACTGATCAACGTCCAGTTCGCGGTGAAGGACGGACTGGTCTACGTTCTGGAGGTGAATCCGCGCGCGAGCCGCACAATTCCCTTCGTATCGAAGGCTATCGGCGTGCCGCTTGCATCGCTCGCGGCCCGCGTGATGGCGGGCGAGACTCTGGAGCAGCTGGGGTTCACGGAGGAGATCATCCCGCCGTTCATCTCGGTGAAGGAGGCGGTGTTTCCGTTCACGAAGTTCCGCGAGTTTGACCCGATTCTGGGGCCCGAGATGCGCTCGACAGGCGAGGTCATGGGGATTGCGGAGACGTTCGGAGTCGCATTCGCCAAAGCCCAGCTCGCAGCCGATAATGCCCTGCCGATGTCGGGCGCGGTGATGATTACTGTCAACGATTCTGACAAACCACGCGCGCGCCGCCTGGCGGAGACCTTCCATCGGCTCGGTTTCGACATCTTTGCGACCGGCGGGACAGCCCGGTTGCTGGAGTCACATGGCATACCGGTCACACTCGTGTACAAGGTCCACGAGGGTCGACCGCACGCGATCGACCTGATCGTGAACCACGAGATACAGCTTCTGGTAAACACGCCGGAAGGGAAGCACGCCCAGCGCGACGACTATACCATGCGTCAGGCAGCCATTGCGCACCGGGTTCCATACACGACGACACTGTCGGCCGCGGAGGCAGCGGGCGACGCCGTGACCGCGTTGCGCATGCACGGGCCGGGCGTACGGCCGTTGCAGGAATGGCACGCCGACATCGTGTCGGCGGCTGCGCCGTCTGCCGGGGCGCTCGTCTGATGGCAACTGGCAATCCGAGCCCCACGGTTCACGAGTCAGCCTACGTCGACGAGGGCGCAACAATTGGCAGCGGAACGCGAATCTGGCACTTCTGCCACGTCATGTCGGGCGCGGTCATCGGCGAGCGTTGCTCACTCGGCCAGAACGTGGTTGTGATGAACGGCACGCGCATCGGCAACAACGTAAAGATCCAGAACAACGTCTCCGTGTACGAGGGCGTCGAGCTGGAGGACGACGTGTTCTGTGGACCCTCGATGGTGTTCACCAACGTCGTGAACCCCAGAAGCCATGTTCCACGGAAGAACGAGTACCAGCGGACGCTGGTGAAGCGGGGAGCGACCCTCGGAGCCAACTGCACTGTGCTGTGCGGGATCACGCTCGGTGAGTATGCGTTCGTAGCCGCAGGCGCGGTCGTGACGCGCGATGTCGCGCCATTCGCCCTCATGGCGGGGGTCCCCGCCCGGCGGATCGGCTGGATGTGCAGTTGCGGCGTGAGGCTGCCGGACGACGGTGTCGGCAGATGTGAGGCGTGTGGCAGTCGCTACGCGCGCCACGGCTCCGGGATCGAGAAGATGAATGACTGACGCCACCTTCCGCGTGGTCCTTGTCGGCTGCGGTCGCATCAGCCGCAATCACGTCGAGGCGATCAGATCCGCGGCGGGGCTCGAGCTCGTGGCCGTTGCGGACGTGGTGCCCGAGCGGGCGCGTGAGGTGGGCGACGCGGCGGGGGTACCCTGGTTCGTGTCGTTCGAGGAGATGCTGGCAACCGTCCCATGCGAGGTGGTTACGCTCGCCACGCCTTCGGGGCTGCATCCCGACGAAGGGATACGCGCAGCCCACGCCGGAAAGCACGTCATCACCGAAAAACCGATGGCGATCTCGCTCGAGGGTGCGGACGCGCTGCTGGCGGCGTGCGCGACAGCGGGTGTGCAGCTGTTCGTCGTCAAGCAGAACCGTCTGAACCCCCCGGTTCAGTTGCTGCGACGGGCACTCGACAAGGGCCGCTTCGGACGGCTGTACATGGTGACGTGCAGCGTGCTGTGGTCGAGACCGCAGGAGTACTACGACCAGGCGGCGTGGCGCGGCACGTGGGCGCTCGACGGGGGGGCGATCATGAACCAGGCATCCCACTATGTGGACCTGCTGCAGTGGGTGCTCGGTCCGCTGGCGAGCGTGTGCGCCATGACGGCGACTCTCGGGCGAAAAATCGAGACCGAGGACACCGGTGCCGCCGTCATTCGTGCCCGCTCCGGCACCCTCGGCGTGCTTCAGGTCACGATGCTCACCTATCCGAAGAATCTGGAAGGGTCTGTTACAGTGATAGGTGAGCGGGGAACGGTCCGGATCGGAGGCACCGCCGTGAACCGGATCGAGCAGTGGGAGTTTGCCGAGCCCGACGAGGACGACGGAGAGGTGGAGCGCGTGAACACCGAGCCGCCTGACGTGTACGGCTTCGGCCACCTCGGCTACTATCGGAACGTCGTGGCTGCGTTGCGGGGCGAGGCAGCGGCGAACACCGACGGGCTCGAGGGGCGGAAGTCGCTCGAGCTGATACTCGCGATCTATGCGGCCGCGCGTGAGGGGCAGGAGATCCGACTGCCACTGAGCCGGTAGCCACTGGACGCAGCCGGCCGGTCGTCCGAGGCTGGCGGTTGGCGTAAACTTCGCCCGGCCAGCGACTTAGCCGCCCCGATTCGTTGACCTGGAGGGCGGCGACAGGTCATCTTTAACGGCTGTCCGCGGCTCACAATTCATCCAGCAGCATGCCCGTACCTCTGCTCGATCTCCGGGCGCAGCACGCCCGCATTCACGAAGAAGTCGTCGCGTCCATGATGGCAGTGGTCGAGGCGCAGGCGTTCATCCTGGGTGAGCCGGTGCAGAAGCTGGAGCGCGAGGTTGCCGCGCTCTCGAACACGGCGCACGCCGTGGGCTGTGCCAGCGGAACCGATGCGATCCTGCTCTCGCTCCGGGCACTGGACGTCGGCCGCGGAGACGAAGTGATCACGACGCCATTCACGTTCTTCGCGACGGCAGGAGCGATTCACAACGTCGGCGCGACGCCGGTGTTCGCGGACATCGAGCCGGAGACGATGAACATCTCACCGCAGGCCGCAGCGGCCGCGGTTACCGGCGCCACGAAAGCTGTCATACCCGTGGATCTCTTCGGCCAAATGGCGGCTATCGATGCGGTCTCCGCAGCCATTCCATCGCTTCCCATCATCGAGGATGCCGCCCAGGCGATCGGCGCGCGGCGGCGTGTCGGGGACCGCTGGGTTCGCGCCGGCGAGATCGCCACGCTCGGTACGCTCAGCTTCTTCCCCTCCAAGAACCTCGGCGGATACGGTGACGGCGGGATGATCGTCACCCAGGATGAGGCGCTCGCGGAGCGGCTGAGAAAGATCCGGGTTCACGGTGGGGTGCGTATGTACCACCACGAGGAGGTCGGGTTCAACAGCAGACTGGACGCGCTGCAGGCCGCGGTGCTGTCGGCCAAGCTTCCACACCTCGAGGCGTGGAGCGAGAAGCGGCGGCAGAACGCGAGCTACTATGACGCAGGGTTCGCGGACGTTGCGGAGGTGCGTACGCCGTTCATGGATGAACGGAACGAGTCGATCTTCAATCAGTATACCATTCGCGTCCCGAGGCGGGATGCGCTTCAGGAGCATCTCAAGGCACAGGGCATCGGCACGTCCGTGTATTATCCGGTTCCGCTCCACCTGCAGCCGTGTTTCGCCCACCTTGGTTGCCGCGAAGGCGCGTTCCCGGAGAGTGAAGCGGCGGCCCGCGAAGTCCTGTCGCTTCCCATCTATCCCGAACTGACCACCGCGCAGCTGGACGAAGTGATCAGCGCGGTCCGAACTTTTTTTGGCTCATGAGCACAAATCGAAGCCCGGGACTCACCGTGAAGGACATTCTGCTGGGAAAGATTGAGGACCGGTCTGCGTGCGTCGGAGTCGCAGGCCTCGGTTACGTCGGGCTGCCCCTCGCTGTCGAGTTTGCTCGTGCGGGGTACCGGGTGGTCGGTTACGACGTGAGCGAGCGCGTGGCGCGGGATGTCGCGGCCGGGCGGTCTCACATCATAGATGTTCCATCCGACGCCGTCGCTGCGATGACGGAGGCGGGGCGGCTCACGGCGACCGCTGATGAGACGCGCCTTTCCGAGATGGACGCCATCCTCGTGGCGGTCCCGACGCCTCTCAGCAAGACGCGCGACCCGGATATGAGCTTTGTGATTGCCGTGTCGGAAGCGGTGGGGAGGCATGCACGCCCGGGTATGCTCGTGGTTCTGGAGAGCACGACGTACCCGGGCACTACCCGGGAGCTGTTGCAGCCTTTAATGGAGGGCAGCGGACTCGTCGTGGGTGAGGACGCCTTCCTCGCGTTCAGCCCCGAGCGGGTTGATCCGGGCAATCCGGTGTGGCAGACGAAGAACACGCCAAAGGTGGTCGGTGGAATAACCGCCGCATGCACCGAAGTGGCCGCAGCGCTGTATATGGCCGCTCTGGACACGGTCGTACCGGTATCGACGACGGAAACTGCGGAGCTGGTGAAGCTTCTGGAGAACACTTTCCGCTCGGTGAACATCGCCATGGTGAACGAGATGGCGATCGTGTGCGACAAGCTCGGGGTGGACGTGTGGGAGGTCGTGGAGGCAGCGGCAACGAAGCCATTCGGATTCATGAAGTTCACGCCCGGTCCCGGCATAGGGGGGCACTGTATTCCGCTCGATCCGCACTACCTCGCCTGGAAGATGCGGACGCTCAACTACAAGACGCGGTTCATCGACCTGGCCAGCGAGATCAACAGCGAGATGCCCGCCGTGGTCGCCGAGAAGGTCGCCCGCGGACTGAACGACGAGCGCAAGGCAGTGAACGGAAGCAGGGTGCTCGTCCTGGGCATCGCCTACAAGAAGGACATCGACGACGTGCGCGAGAGCCCTGCGCTCGACATCATCAGGCTCCTGGAGGAGGCGGGTGCAGATATCGCCTACCACGATCCGTACGTCCCGCGGTACCGGGACGACGGCCACGAGCACGTCAGCGTGCCGCTTACAGACGAGGAAATCGACCGCGCGGACGCGGTGGTCATCGTGACCGATCACTCGAACGTGGACTACCAGCGGCTGGTCGAGCGTGCGCGGGTGATCGTGGACACGCGCAACGTGACGTCCAAGCTGTTGCGGGGCCGCGGGCGTGTGATAGCGCTGTCCGGGTCGGCACCGCTCCTGCACGTGCTCCCGGCATGAACATAGCCGTCA
>CAZOAT010000019.1:15883-38492 GCA_964577965.1 uncultured Gemmatimonadaceae bacterium
GCTGTCCGGGTCGGCACCGCTCCTGCACGTGCTCCCGGCATGAACATAGCCGTCACATGAACAAAGCCATCCACATGAACATAGCCATCACATGAACATAGCCGTCATCGGAACAGGATACGTCGGTCTCGTGGTCGGGGCGTGCCTCGCAGAGACCGGCAACGACGTCGTATGCGCCGACGTGAGCGAGGAGAAGATCGCGGGGCTCCAGCGCAACGTGCTCCCCATCTATGAGCCGGGGCTCGAGGGCCTTGTCGAGCGCAACCAGGAACAGGGGCGCCTGCTGTTCACGACGGACGTGGGGAGCGCGATCCGCGGGGCCGAAGTCGTTTTTATCGCAGTCGGGACGCCACCGGGCGAGGACGGCTCGGCGGACCTGCAGCACGTGCTTGCCGTCGCTCGACAGATAGGCAGACACATCTCGCACGAGCTGGTCGTGGTGACGAAGTCCACAGTACCGGTCGGAACGGCGGCGAAGGTGGCAGCCGAGATCGCCAGGGAGGCGCGCCACCCGTTCCACATGTGCAGCAACCCCGAGTTCCTCAAGGAGGGCGCTGCAGTCGAGGATTTTCTGAAGCCGGACCGGGTCGTGATCGGAGTGAACTCGGAGCATGCCCAGACGCTGATGGCCGAGCTTTACGCGCCCTTCGTGCGCACGGGCAAGCCGATCATCTTCATGGATATTCCGTCGGCTGAGATGACGAAGTACGCCGCGAACGGAATGCTTGCCACCCGTATCTCCTTCATGAACGAGGTAGCGCATCTGTGCGAGCTGACGGGTGCAGACGTGGATCTGGTCCGCCGCGGCATCGGATCGGACGAACGCATCGGGCCGTCATTCCTCTTTCCCGGACCCGGTTACGGTGGGTCCTGCTTTCCGAAGGACGTCCGCGCGCTGCTGAGGATGGCGGACGAGCTGGGAGCGCCGCTCGAGGTGCTCACCGGAGTACACTCCGCGAACGAGCGGCAGAAGAAACGAATCGCTTCCAAGGTGCGGGCAGCTCTGGGCTCACTCGAAGGCACCCGGGTGGCGATGTGGGGGCTGTCGTTCAAGCCGCAGACCGACGACATGCGCGAGGCGCCGTCACTGGTGGTCATCGAGGAGTTGCTCGACGGCGGCGCGAAGGTATGCGGGCACGACCCGGCCGCCATGGAGGTGGCACGGCGCGTCTTCGGTGACCGTATGGAGTACGCTGAGACGAACTACGATGCCCTCACCGACGCCGACGCGCTCGTGGTGATGACAGACTGGAACGAGTACCGCCACCCGGATCTCGGTCGTGTCAGGGCCCTGCTCAGGCGGCCCGTGGTCGTGGACGCGCGGAACCTTTACGAACCGCGGAAGATGCAGGCGCTCGGCTTCACCTACTATTCAGTGGGACGACGGCCCGTCGAAGCGAACGTGGCAGAGCCGGTCGGGTAATAACCAGCCACATGTCACTCAGAAAGACGGCTCTCGCGCTGCTTGGCGGCGCGATGATTCTTGCAGGCTGCCACAGACAGAGCTTCGATCCGCGGGCGTTCACATCCACGGACGCACTGTTCAGCGCCTCATTGCGGGAGTTCCAGCAGGGGAAATGGGAGAACGCGGTACGCGGATTCGAGCGGCTTACGTCCGACCTCCCTGCCCGTGACCCGCGGCTCGCGATGGCCTACTTCTACCTCGCCAAATCGCAGCAGAACGTGGGTGAGTATCTGACCGCGGCGCAGACGTTTCAGCGGGTGAGCGAGAGCTTTCCGGACGACACGCTGGCCGACGACGCGCTGTTCGAAGCCGGCAAATCGTATCAGCAGCTGTGGCGCAAACCGACGCTGGATGCTCAGCACGGACAGTCTGCGCTCAACGTGCTCCGCACGCTCCTGGTAGTGTATCCCGGATCCCCTCTGGTCCCCGAGACCGAAACGGATGTGGCGCGTCTGGAGCAGTGGTTCGCCACCAAGGACTACGAGACCGGCTATCACTACATCAGGCGGCGGGCATACGATTCGGCGATCATCTACTTCCGGGACGTGATCGAGAACTATCCGAACACCCCCAAGGCGCGGGAGGCGTATCTCCGGCTGCTTGAGTCGTATCGGGCGATCAGGTACGAGGAGGACGCGCGCGAGCTGTGCACCGTAATGCTCTCGCGGTACTCGACGGACCGCGAAGTCACCCGGGCCTGCAGCGGCGCGGGTTGAGCGACAGCAGCGACGCGCGGCGGATAGGAATTTTCGGCGGAACCTTCGATCCGCCGCATGTCGGTCACCTGCTGGCGGCCGGTGATGCCGCCGAGCGATTGCGGCTGGACATTGTTCACTGGGTGCCGGCGGCGCAGCAGCCCCTGAAAACCGCCGGGACCGCTACTCCGCCCGTGCACCGACTTCGGATGGTGGAGCTTACCATCGCCGGGGATCAGCGCCATGCGCTCGAACCAACGGAGGTGGAGCGGGGCGGGTTATCTTACACCGTGGATACGCTGCGGACGCTTCGCGGCAGATATCCCCGGGCCGAGCTGTTCCTGCTGCTGGGGGAAGACGCCTGGCGGACCTTCGGTAGCTGGCACGACCCTGACCGGATTCTGGAGCTCGCGACCGTGGTGGTGCTCATACGCGATCTGGAGGTGCAATCAGCTGGTGCGGCCGAGCCGGGTGGGAGTCCGGAAAGCGCCATGACGCTGCCGACCCGGCGCATCGATGTGTCGGCTACGGAGATACGAAACAGGGTACGGGCAGGGCTTTCGATCCGCGGGTTCGTGCTCGAGCAGGTGGAACGATACATAGCGGAGCACCGGTTGTATCACTGACAACCCGTTCCGGAGCGCGATGGCGTGCTCCGGAGCAGGCATAAACCCGATCATATGTTCAAGCAGGTAGTGCAATCCATCATGGGCTCGCGGCACGAGCGGGAACGACGCCGCATTCAGCCGCTTGTCGCCGAGATCAACGAGCATTTCGAGCGGTTGCAGGGGCTGTCCGAGGGCGAGCTCCGCTCTCAGACCGAGAAGCTGCGCGCGATCATCCGCGAGGACACCGCGGAGCTCGAGGGACGGGTGGCGGAGCTCAAGGAGGCGAAGCGGACCGCAGCCGACCCCGCGGAGCGCGAGCAGATAGATCTCGAGCTCAGCGGCACCGACGGGCGTGGAGGATTCGAGGGCGAGCTTCGGCGTGCTACCGCCGCCGTACTCGATGAGGTGCTTCCCGAGGCGTTCGCCACTGTCAAGGAAGCGTGCCGCCGGCTGCTTGGTACCACGGTAATGGTGACCGCGCGGGAGATGGTTTGGGACATGGTGCCGTACGACGTGCAGCTGATGGGCGGAATCGAGCTGCACCGCGGCCGCATCGCCGAAATGGCGACCGGTGAAGGAAAGACGCTGGTCGCAACGCTGCCACTGTACCTGAACGCGCTGCCGGGGAAGGGAGCGCACCTGGTGACGGTGAACTCGTATCTCGCCAGGCGTGACTCGCAGTGGATGGGTCACGTGTATCAGTACCTCGGACTGACCGTCGGCTGCCTGGACGACACCGAGCCCGGGACTCCGGGACGCCGGGCTGCCTACGAGTGCGACATCACGTACGGCACGAACAACGAGTTCGGATTCGACTACCTGCGCGACAACATGGTCGTGGCGCTCGACCAGCGTGTTCAGCGGGCGCACGTCTATGCGATAGTCGATGAAGTCGACTCAGTGCTGATCGACGAGGCGCGGACGCCGCTGATCATCTCCGGGCCGGTCGGGAGCGAGAGCAATGCCGAGTACGCACAGCACAACGCCGCAGTGGCGAGGCTCGTGCGGAAACAGACTGATCTGGTGAATGCTCTGGTCGCCGAGGGGGAGCGCCTGCTCGAGGCGGATGACACGGATGAGGCCGGGGTGAAGCTGTATCAGGCCCGGCTCGGCGGGCCGAAGAACAAGCGGCTCGGCAAAGTGCTGCAGGAGCAGGGGGTGAAGCATCTCGTCCAGAAGGTCGAGCTGTCGCACCTCGCCGATCGCAAGCTCCCTGCGTCGAAGCAGCAGTTCACCGACATAGAGGACCAGCTCCTGTTCGTGCTGGACGAGAAGGGGCATACCGTTCACCTCACCGACAAGGGAGTGGACTACCTCGCGCCGGACGATCACGAGGGGTTCATCCTCCCCGACCTGTCGCAATCGGTAACCGCGATCGAGCACGACCCGGACCTGACTCCGGAGGAGAAGATCGTCCGTCGCGACGAGCTGCACCGCGAGTACGCGCTCAAGAGCGAGCGGCTGAACATCATCCACCAGCTGTTGCGGGCGCACGCACTGTACGAGAAGGATGTGAACTACGTGGTGCAGGACGGGCAGGTGCTGATCGTGGACGAGTTCACCGGGCGGACGATGCCCGGACGGCGCTGGTCGGAGGGACTGCACCAGGCGGTCGAGGCGAAGGAAGGCGTGCAGGTGAAGTCAGAGACGCAGACTCTCGCCACGATCACGATCCAGAACTACTTCAGGATGTACGACAAGCTCGCCGGCATGACAGGTACGGCGGAGACGGAAGAGACCGAGTTCCATCAGATCTACGGGCTCAGCGTGGCGGTCGTGCCTACCAACAAGCCTGTCGTCCGCGAGGATCGGCAGGATCTGGTTTACCGTACGCGCAACGAGAAGACGAACGCGATAGTCGAGGAGACCGAGCGGCTGCACAAGCTCGGCTTTCCGGTGCTCGTGGGAACGACGAGTGTGGATGCTTCGGAAGTGCTGTCCCGCAGGTTCAGGCAGCGTGGGATCACGCACAACGTGCTGAACGCGAAGTACCACCAGCGTGAGGCGGAGATCGTCGCGGGCGCCGGGCAGCCGGGCGCGGTGACGATCGCGACCAACATGGCCGGCCGCGGAACCGACATCAAGCTCGGCGCGGGCGTCACCATCTCGAAGCCGTCGGTCGTGAAGAACGAGGACGGCAATCCGGTCGATATTGAGGAGTGCGGCGGACTGCACATCATCGGCTCGGAGCGTCACGAGTCGCGCCGGATCGATCGGCAGCTGCGTGGTCGCGCGGGCCGGCAGGGAGACCCCGGCGCGTCACAGTTCTTCCTGTCGCTGGAAGACGACCTGATGCGGCTGTTCGGCTCGGACCGGATCGCGAAGCTGATGGACCGGATGGGGGCGCAGGAAGGCGAGGTACTGACGCATTCGCTCATCACCCGGTCCATAGAGCAGGCGCAGAAGCGCGTCGAGCTGCAGAACTTCCAGGCCCGCAAGCGGCTGTTGGAGTATGACGACGTAATGAACCAGCAGCGCGAGGTGATCTACTCGCTCCGCTCGTTTGCTCTGGAGGGCGGCGAGGAGCTGAAGGGTGAAGCGTCCGGTATGATCGAGAAGGCGATCACACGCAGGGTGGAGACCGCGCTGGCGGAAATGGATCCGGAGCTGGACTGGGACCTGTCGCTACTGCGCCAGGATCTGGTCATGCATTATCTGCTCAGCGTTCCGTCTCTCGAGGGCGGTGATCCGCCGACCACCGTGCTGGACGTGACGAACGACGCGCTGGCTGCCGCTCGCGCCGCATACGACTCGAAGTTCGCGACGCTTGGCGAGTTCGCCGACCAGCTGCTTGCGCTGGTGATGCTGAACGTGCTGGACGAGAAGTGGAAGGACCATCTGTACGACCTGGACCAGCTGCGCAACGCGATTCACTACAGGTCGTGGGGCCAGAAGGATCCGCTCGTCGAGTACAAGCAGGAGGCGTACTCGATGTTCGTGGACCTGATGCACGACGTGCATCACACGTTCACGGAGCGGTTCCTCAAGGCGCAGATCGTGTTTGAGCAGCCGCGTGCGACGCCGCCGCCCGTGATGGTCGCCGCCAAGCCGCAGTACGACGAGATGGGGATCCTCGAAGGGTCGAGCGCCGGCAGCGAGGGCGTCGTCGACGTGGGCCCGAGCGAGCCGCCGAAAAGCGGGGTGGCGGCGAAGCCGGACTTTCAGGTGGTCGGCGCGGGGCGCGCCCTCGCTTCAGCCGGCCGGGCGCCGATGCCGGCGGACTGGGCGGATGTGGGGCGGAACGATCCGTGTCCGTGCGGGTCTGGCAAGAAGTTCAAGAAGTGTCATGGCGCTGCGCTGTAGCGATTCGCGTCCGGGGTAGCAGCCA
This sequence comes from uncultured Gemmatimonadaceae bacterium, assembly GCA_964577965.1. Classification (GTDB taxonomy): domain Bacteria; phylum Gemmatimonadota; class Gemmatimonadetes; order Gemmatimonadales; family Gemmatimonadaceae; genus DASUUI01. Next base: position 21,980 of record CAZOAT010000019.1, read on the forward strand.
GCCGTTGGCTGCCAGCAGGCTCAGACGTCAGGCAAAGAGCGGAAGGATTTCGCGCGCGCGCTTCGGTGGCGGTTCGGACATGAGGGGCGGTTAGTGTGCTGCGACCTCATGCCGGAGCGGAAATGGCAGCGACTGCGACGCAGATCAGAATGCGTGACGTACCAGCGACGGACCGGCCGCGCGAGCGGCTGCGCGAGCATGGCGCGCATGCGCTGAGCACGGCTGAGCTGCTCGCGATAGTCGTGGGGAACGGCGTTGGCGGGCGGTCGGCGCTCGACCTCGGACACGCGGTGATGTCGTCCGCGGAGGGCTCGTTGCGACGCCTCGCCTCGCGACCGGTGAAATCGCTGACCGGGGTGGCCGGGATCGGCCTGGCCCGCGCCCTGGCAATCCACGCCGCACTCGAGCTCGGCCGGCGCCTGACGGCCGAGGAAAGGCGCGAAGGAGTGCCAATCCGCTCGCCGCGCGACATCTTTAGAGTGTACGCGCCCCGTCTGGAGGATCTGCCGGTCGAAGAGTTTCACGTTGCCGTGCTCGACGTTCACCACCGGCTCGAGCGGGACATTACGGTGACTCGCGGTCTGCTCGATTCGTCGCTCGTGCACCCCCGGGAGGTTTACCGGCAGGCTATTGCGGAAAACGCCGCCGCGGTCATACTGGTTCATAACCACCCGAGCGGCGACCCGACTCCTTCGCCGGATGACCGTACCGCGACTGAGCAGATGGTGCAGGCAGGGCGCTTGCTGGGTATACCGGTTCAGGACCACGTGATCATCGGGCGTGGGCGTTTCGTCAGCTTCGCGGAGGCAGGACTGTTGTGACGGCCGTAGCGGTTCGGGAAGAGAGTGCCGGCTGGAATGCGCTGGCGGAGGGGCTGCCCGAGCGGCTCGACCGCGCGTTGTTGTTGCGCGCCTATCACTTCAGCGAGCAGGCCCACGCCGGGCAGAAACGCATCTCGGGCGAGGACTACGTCCTCCACTGCGTGGAGGTCGCCAGGATCCTGGCCGCGCTGCAGCTCGATTCTGTAACAGTTGCCTGCGGCCTCATCCACGACGTTATCGAGGACACCTCGGTCAGTCTCGCCGACGTGGAGCGCGAGTTCGGGGCAGAGATGGCGGCGATCGTGGACGGTCTCACCAAGATCGGTCACCTGCCGCTGAACGCGTCGCCCGAGCGGCAGGTCGAGAACTACCGCAAGCTGCTGCTGTCGGTCGCGCGTGACGCGCGGGTCATCATCATCAAGCTCGCGGACCGGCTGCACAACATGCGCACCCTGGAGCATCTGCCGGAGGAGAGGCGGCGACGCATTGCCCAGGAGACGCGTGACATCTACGCGCCGCTGGCCCACCGGTTCGGAATGGCGAAGGTGCGGTGGGAACTCGAGGACCTGTCCTTCAAGCACCTCGAGACTGACGAATACCGCGGGCTGGCGAAGCTCATCGCACAGAAGCGTGCCGAGCGCGAGCAGTTGATCACGCAGTTCCGCACGCCGCTGGAGGAGCAGCTGCGGCTGGCGGGGATCAGAAATGTCGAGGTCACCGGGCGCGCCAAGCATCTCTGGTCGATCTACAAGAAGATGCAGAAGAGCGAGAAGGAGTACGAGGAGATCTACGACCTGCTCGCCATCCGCGTTCTACTGGATTCTGTACCCGACTGCTACCACGCGCTCGGCGTGATTCACGACGGCTGGACGCCGGTCCACACCCGCATAAAGGACTACATCGCGCAGCCGAAGTCGAACGGGTACCAGTCGCTGCATACGACAGTGTTCGGACCTGGCCGACAGCTGTACGAGGTTCAGATCCGCACGCGCGAGATGCACCGCACGGCGGAGTTCGGGATCGCCGCTCACTGGCGGTTCAAGGAGAACGCGAAGAGTGCGGACGAGCTGGACAAGGCGCTACACTGGTTCCGGCAGGTTCTCGAGCTGCAGCTCGACGCCAAGACTCCGGACGAGTTTCTCGAGTTCCTCAAGCTCGACCTGTATCAGGACGAGATCTTCGTCTTCACACCCACGGGCGACGTCATCCAGCTGCCGAAGGGTGCTACGCCGATCGATTTCGCCTTCGCGGTGCACACTGAGGTCGGGCTGCACTGCGCGGGAGCGCGGATCAACGGGCGTATCGCGCCATTGTCGCGCGAGCTGAAGAACTCGGAGACGGTCGAGGTGATCACATCACCGGCCGCCCGGCCGAGCAGGGATTGGCTGGCGCACGTGCGGACGAGCCGCGCCCGGCACAAGATCAGGTACTGGCTCCGGCAGGAAGAGCAGGCCACGTCGGCGAAGCTTGGCCGGGAGATCCTGGATCGGGAAGTGCGGAGGCGGCGCCTGGTGAAGCCCACGGACGCTGAGCTGGACGCGATTGCCGGCGGCTTCGGTCTGGGCGATGCGAACCACCTGATCGCTTCGCTCGGGCAGGGCGACATCAACTACGTGCAGGTGCTCAAGGCGCTGCATCCGGACATCGAGGCCGAGCCGGCCCGACCGGGTCCAATCGAACGGTTCGTGGATCGCGTGCGCCGCGAGCCGAAGGGTGTCCGGATCCACGGCGCCGACGGCCTGATGGTGCGCTACGCACAGTGCTGCCAGCCGGTACCGGGCGACGCGGTCGTCGGCTACGTGACGCGCGGGCGCGGCGTCAGCATCCACCGCGGCGATTGCCCCAATCTGCTGATGTTCACGGAGGAGCCTGAGCGCCGGCTCGAGATCGACTGGAAGCAGGTCGAAGGAGAGCGGTTCACTGTCCGGCTCGTCATCGAAGGGAACGACAGGCGCGGACTGTACGCTGACGTCGCAAGCGCGGTGAGCGGTACCGGCACCGACATCCGGAGCTTCGATCTGCACACCGAGGACGGGAGCGTGACGGGCTCGATCGTGGTCGAAGTGGAGAACCTGTCCCATCTGCAGAAGATTCTGCGGGCGGCGCGACGGGTGAAGGGGATAAGCACGGTGCACCGGCGTGAGCAGATGGTGGAAACCTAGAGGCTGCGTGCTCCCCCGTTGAGCGACACTGGCAAGGCCGCCAGGCGATAGCCGGCAGCTGACAGCTGCCAGCCGGTCGCTGTCGGCTGATAGCTTTGCTGGTATGGCAGTTTTTGATCTCGAGTCGCCCTTCGAGCCCGCCGGCGACCAGCCGACGGCGATCGCGGAGCTGACGGCCGGGCTCGAGCGCGGCGACAGGTTCCAGACGCTTCTCGGTGTAACGGGCTCCGGGAAGACGATGACGATTGCGCACGTCATCCGGAACTTCGGCCGACCGACGCTGGTGCTGTCGCACAACAAGACGCTGGCGGCGCAGCTGTACGGCGAACTCAAGAGCTTCTTTCCGCAGAACGCGGTCGAGTACTTCATCTCGTACTACGACTATTACCAGCCGGAAGCGTACGTCCCCACCACGGACACGTACATCGAGAAGGACGCGTCGATCAACGAGGACATCGACCGGCTGCGGCTGCGCGCGACGTCGAGCCTCATGGAGCGCGAGGATGTGATCATCGTCGCTACCGTCTCCGCCATCTACGGCCTTGGTGATCCTGTGCAGTACCGGGAGCAGATGGTGACGCTGGAGCGCGGCCAGCATATCCCCCGTGACGAGATCCTGCGGGCCCTGGTACGCATTCTCTACGCACGCAACGACGTCATGTTCGACCGGGGGTTCTTCAGAGTCCGCGGGGACACCGTGGAGATCTTCCCCGCGTATGAGGAGCAGGCGGTACGGGTGGAGATGTGGGGGGACGAGATCGAGCGCATCTCGAAATTCGATCCGATCACCGGAAACACCATCGTGACGCTGGAGCGCGCTGCGATCTATCCGGCGAAGCACTTCGTCACCTCGCGTCCCTCGATCGAGCGGGCGATCAAGGTTATCCGTGAGGAGCTCGCCGAGCGGCTGACGGAGCTTCGCTCTCACGGGAAACTCCTGGAGGCGCAGCGGCTGGAATCGCGCACCAACTTCGACATCGAGATGATGCTCGAGATCGGCACCTGCGCCGGCATAGAGAACTACTCGCGACACCTCTCCGGCCGGAGAGCAGGAGAGCGGCCGGCAGTTCTCCTCGACTACTTCCCGGAGGACTTCCTCCTGATCGCAGACGAGTCGCACGTTTCCCTTCCTCAGATCGGCGGGATGTTCAACGGAGACCGGTCGCGGAAGCTCACGCTCGTGGACTACGGCTTCCGCCTGCCGAGCGCGCTGGACAACCGGCCGCTCACCTTCGACGAGCTGATGTCACTCACCCCCCGGATGATCTCAGTGTCCGCTACTCCGGGCGACATCGAGTTGCGGCTGTCACAGGGGGTCGTCGTGGAGCAGATCATCCGTCCGACAGGGCTGGTGGATCCGGAGATCGACGTGCGGTCGGTGCGCGGCCAGGTGGACGATCTGCTCAACGAGATCCGCATCCGGGAGAAGCGGGGTGAGCGCGTACTGGTAACGACTCTCACCAAGCGGATGTCCGAGGACCTCACTGACTACCTGCAGCAGACCGGGGTCCGCGTGCGTTACATGCACTCCGACATCGACGCGATCGAGCGGATGGAGATCGTGCGCGGCCTCCGTCTGGGGGAGTTCGACGTGCTGGTCGGGATCAACCTCCTGCGGGAAGGACTGGACATGCCGGAGGTCTCGCTCGTCGCGATTCTCGACGCTGATCAGGAAGGGTTCCTCCGCAGCGACCGCTCTCTCATTCAGACAACGGGGCGCGCAGCCCGGAATGTGAACGGGCGGGCGATCTTCTACGCGGACAGGATAACCGGCTCGATGCGGCGAGCGATCGAGGAGATGGATCGCAGGCGCCGGCTGCAGCAGGAGCACAACATCGCGCATGGGATTACGCCACAGAGTGTCGTGAAGACGATTGAGCAGGTGCGGTTCATAACGCGTGTCGCCGACGCGCGCGATGCGAGCGAGAAGCGCGATGAGGAGCGCGAGCGGCGCGTCGCTGAAGCGGCAGCCGGGGCATACTCGGCGCAGGATCTGGAGAAGTTGATTCGTACGCTGGAGGATGAGATGAAGGCAGCAGCCACGGCACTCGACTTCGAGACAGCCGCGCGGCTGAGGGATGAGCTGTTCGAGGTGCGTGCCAGGGCGCAGGGCGCAACCAGCCGGTCACGCGGTGCGCTCGCGGGTGTGAAGCTCGCGCGATGACGATCGTACCACCGCTTGCGGGCCACGGCCAGCTCGTGCTGGACGAGCAGGAACTGCGCGAATGGGGTCAGTCGTTCGGGGCGTCCGCCGTTCCCCCGCTCGTAGTGGCGCTGAAGGGCGAGCTGGGCACCGGGAAGACCACCCTCGTCCAGGCGATCTGCGCGGGATACGGCGTGAAAGAGCCGGTGACGAGCCCGACCTACGCTCTCGTCCATCGCTACGAGGGGACGCGGTCTCCAGTCTTCCATATCGATCTCTACAGGCTGGAGAACGAGACGCAGCTCACCAACATCGGGTGGGACGACATCATGAGCAGCGATGCGGTGGTGCTCATTGAATGGCCCGAGCGCGCCGGCGATCGGCTGCCGGCGCACGTGCAGATTGTACTGGAGTACGCTCCCGGAGACGAGCAGCGGCGCATACTGCTCGCGGGATGAGCACGGAATACACTCTCGCCATCGAGTCCGCCACGTTGCGCGGCAGCGTCGCTGTGATCCGCGGGGCCGAGGTAGTCTCCGTGCGGGACGTCCTCATGCGGGCCGACGACGAGGAGCGGTTGATGCCTGCCGTCGCTGCCTGCTGCGACGAAGCGGGGGTCGTTCCGCGTGAGCTCGCCCGTGTTGTGTGCGGAGAGGGCCCCGGCAGCTTCACGAGCCTCCGTATCGGGGCCTCCATTGCGAAGGGTGTTGTGATCGCGGCAGGCTGTCCCCTGTTCGCGGTTTCGTCGCTCCTGCTCAGTGTCGCGTCGGCAGGCGCGCAGATTCCGGCTGGCCGGTACCTGTCCGTGCTGGATGCCCAGCGCGGAGATCTGTTCGCTCTGCAGGTGGAGCGGGGGTCGGACGGCGCGATCACAGCTTCGGGAGCGCTGGAGATAATTCCTGCGGCCGAGCTCGAGCAGCGGGCAGAACGCGCTGGCGCACGCGTCGCAGGCCCCGACCAGGAGGTGAGCACGTGGCCCCGCGCTGCCGGGCTGGCAGCGCTGCTCCCTGCGGTGGTTGGGCAGGCACCGGTTGATCTCGTCAGCTGGGAGCCTGTGTATGGCCGCGCGCCCGAGGCACAGGTGCGGTGGGAAAAGGCGCACGGCCGCACACTGGGCGTGTAGCGTGGGCACCAGCCCGCGACGGCCAGCGGAGCGAAAGATGGAGCTGCGGCGTGCGACGCTGGCGGACGTCGAAGCGATGTTCGCCATCGAGGCAGCGAGCTTCTCCGATCCCTGGTCACGCTATGCACTGGCCAGTGCGATCGGATCTCCCGGAACGCTGGTGACAGTCGCGGTTCTCACCGGACCCAATGCCGGTCAGGCGGAGGCTGGCGGCTACTCGGTAATAGCCCGTGCCGCCGACGAGGCGGAGCTGTTGAACATCGCGGTGGCCGAGTCGGAGCGCCGTCGGGGACTCGGGGGCGCGCTGATCGCGCGGGCGATTGCCGATGCGAAGGAGTGGGGCGCCGGAGCAATGTTCCTCGAGGTGCGCGCCTCGAACGCCGCCGCGCTGGGGCTGTACAGGCGTGCCGGTTTCCTGGAGGCAGGTCGCAGGAGAGGGTACTACCGCCGCCCGTCTGAGGATGCGCTTATCCTTCGACGGGAGCTGATGCCAGGCAGAAATGATGATACTCGGACTCCTTCGCTTGCCCGCATCTGACAGTGCCGCGATAGAGTCCTGCAGACGACGGACACGACGCCAATACAACGAGGAGGAACTGTGAGTCGGAGCTTGAACAAGGTGATGCTGATCGGGAATCTCGGGAACGACCCCGAGATCCGCTCCACGACGGGAGGAAACAGGGTGGCGAGCTTCTCGCTGGCGACTAGCCGGTCGTGGAGCGGCACGAACGGAGAAAAGCAGGAGAAGACTGAGTGGCACAAGTGTGTCGCGTGGAACTCGCGCGGCACAGGTCTCGTGGACGTCATCGAGAAATACTGCAAGAAGGGCGATCGGCTGTACGTCGAAGGGCGGATCGAGTACCGCCAGTGGCAGGACAAGGAGGGACAGACCCGCTATACGACGGAGATCAACGTTCGCGAGATGATGATGCTCGGCGGCGGCCGGGGCGGTGACGGCGAGCCCGAACCGGCCCGCGCAAGGGTCGGAGCGGGTGCGCGCAGCTCCGCGGCAGCCTCAGGCGGTGCCCCGGACGATTTCGAGGAATTCCCCACAGCGCTGGAAGACGGGGACGACGATCTCCCCTTCTGAGCGGCAGACCACGAGCAGGGACTGTAGCGCCGGCTGTCAGTATTGAGTTGCATCAGTCGTCAGCAGGGAGTAACCGCGGTTCCGCAGCCACTAACTGCTGCAAGCTGACCCTACTCACCACTGACAGCCTGGCGCTTCGGTCACCCGGATCGTGGCCACAGGCGTCCGGGCGGCCCCAGCTTGACCTTTTTGGCCTTCCGGTCGTCTGCTAGTGGTCCCCTTCGGGAGCAAGCCTCGTGTACCGTAGTCTCAAATACGTCGTCATAGCCGCAGCGGCGGGCTTCGCCTCCGCTCCGGCACAAGCTCAGGTCGAGGTAGTTCCGAGCGATTCGATTCGCCCGCAGGACACCACGCCCTCGGTTCCATCCGATTCGCTGGAACAGGAAGTTCGCCACGTCGTCAAGCGTGGCGACACGCTCTGGGATCTGGCGAAGCACTATCTCAACGACCCGTTCCGCTGGCCGGACGTGTTCCGCCGCAATACGGACGTCGTGGAGGATCCGCACTGGATTTACCCCGGTGAGGTTCTCCGCATCCCGGGCACAGCCGTGCGGCCGGACGCGCTGCGTGCTGCTCAGGAGGAGGGCATAGTCGTATCGCGGGTCGTCACCCGTCCAGCGACCAGTGGCAGTACTGTCTTCGCAGAGGGTATGGGGCGGCAGATCATCTCCCTGGCGCCTGCTGAGCGCGCACGCGGCAGCGGAGTCCGCCGTGGCGAGGTCGATGCGGCGCCATTCGTTACTCATCACCGGGGCCCGGATGGAGCTGGAGCGGTGATCGGGACTGGTGAGCGACACGCGGTGAAGGTTGATGTCCGCGATCACAGGTTCCAGCTGTACGAGCACGCCTACCTCTCTGCGCCTGCCGGCGTCTCGCTCGAGATCGGCGCTCAGGTCATGGCGCTTGCTTCAGGGACTGAGCTGTCCGATACGACGCGCCTGATGGTTCCGACCGGGGTTTTCCGCGTGGTTGAGCAGGCCAGCGGCCCGCGTCCGGCCAAAGCCCGTCTCATCCGCCAGTTCGGCGAAGTATTCGTCGGCCAGCGCCTTGTGGCGTACGACTCCCGACCCCCGGCGGACGATCGCGAGCTGGAGCCGGTGGCCAGCAGCGCCGACGCGAGGGTGATGTGGGTGCACAACGACCCCGTACTGCCTTCGGTGCAGCACTACGTGATACTGTCAGCGCCGCCTGGCGGCAGCCTCGCTCCCGGTGACCGGCTGACGCTTGTTGATCCGGTCCTTGCCGACTCGGAGGGTACTGTGACACTGCCGGAGGATGCCGCGCTTGTGCAGGTGGTGAAGGTTACGCCCCATGGTGCAACCGCCGTGGTGCTCGCTCAACGCTTCCCCACCATCAGGCAGGGGATGCCCGCACGACTCAGCGCTCGACTTCGCTGAGAAATTAGAGGAGGTTGCGGGGGCGCCGGGAATTTAGATTTCCCGGCGCATGATCCTCGCTGCGCACGCCATAGCAATCCTGTGTTATCTCGGTGCCGCCCTTCTCGCGGCGGTACCGTTTGCGCGACCGGTACGTGCGCCTGTGACTGCTGTCGCGTTGGTGCTCGCGGCCGGTCTCGTCGCGCACGCCGCCGGGCTTGCTGTGCTGGCGCGCGACGGTGGTGCCACGGCGGTAACCGGGCTCGGCCCATCGCTGTCGTTCGCCGGGTTCGCTGTGGCAGCTGCGCTCCTCGCCGTCGAGCTCCTCGCGCGCGAGGTGACACTCGCACTGGCGGCTGCACCGCTTGCGGCCCTCGCGACCACCGCTGCCAATATCGCCGGGCTGCACCCGATGCTCGACGCACAGGGCGGTCGCGCGGTGTGGCTGTCGCTGCACATCGTCATTGCGTTCGTTGCGCTTGCCGCGTATGCCACCGCGGCAGCAGCAGGCGCAATGTATCTCGTGGCGCATCGTGACCTGAAGTCGCGGCGCTTCGGCGCGATCTTCCGCTTCTTTCCGCCACTGGCGACGCTCGATCGCGTCAATCACGTTTCGCTCGTTGCCGCGTTTCTCGGTCTTACACTTGGGATCGTCCTCGCTGGCTCCTACTCCCTTGCGTACCGCGCGATCGTCGTGCCGCAGGTCGTGTGGGGCATGGCTGCCTGGGTCGCGCTCGCGGTTCTCACACTTGGCCGGTTGCGAGGTGCGCTCAGGGCGCGAAAGGCAGCCGTGGTTTCCAGTATCACCTTCGTCATGGTGCTCGCGCTGTACATCGTCGTACGGCTCACCACCGGCGTAGAGCGGGGGCAGTTCCTGTGAGTATAGTTCCGATCGGCATCCGCGCCGAATCGCTCACGGTCGTCATCGTCGGCGGGGGTGAGGTGGGAGCGCGCAAGGCTGCCGCGTTCCTGGATGCGGGCGCGCGGGTGAAGATCGTGGATCCGCAAGTAAGCGACGTGCTGCGCGGCCGCTCGACTCCTTCTCTCGAGCTGATCGAGCGCGAGTTCACCGAGTCGGATGTCGATGGCGGTGAGCTCGTCATAGCCGCCACCGACGACGCTGCTGTGAACGCGCGCGTCGCGGATGCCTGCCGCTCGCGGAAACGCCTGTGCAACCGCGCGGACGATCCTGCGGACGGAAGCTTCGAGACCCTCGCCGTCCATCGCACGGGGCCCCTCACCGTCGGTGTCTCCGCCGCCGGCGTTCCCGGTGCAGCCAGTCGGATCCGGGACGAGATCGGGAAGCGATTCGACAGCCGTTACGCTGACGCCATAGAGAGCCTCCGTCGACTCCGGGAGAGCAGGCGCAGCGCCGGCGACTGGCCGCGCGTCGCGGATGTCGTCCTGGCACAGGACTTCTGCGATGCAGTGGAGGCAGGCGCCATATCCGGCCGGTTGAGCCAGTGGGACTGACCGTCGTCGGGTTGAGCCATCGGACCGCGCCTGTTGCGGTGCGCGAGCGGGTGGCACTCCGCCCTGGAGAGCTGTCCTCAACTGCTGCAGCCGCCGCGGCGGTGACTGGCGCAGCAGAGGCTGTGATCCTGTCCACCTGCAATCGCACGGAGCTGTATTTCGCGGGCGGCAGCAATCATGCTGCGGAGGCTTGCGCGCTGCTGTCGTTTCGTGCCGGCGAAGACCTCGGCGCGCAGCTGTACCTGCGTACCGACAGGGATGCCGTGTCGCATCTGTTCGCCGTTGCCTCCGGACTGGATTCGATGGTATTCGGCGAGGCGCAGATCCAGGGGCAGGTGCGCGATGCTCTGGCGCAGTCGCGCGAATCTGCTGGTGTGATGCTGACGCGGCTGTTTCATGCGGCAGCCACCTCCGCTTCCCGCGTCCGCGGCGAAACGGCCGTCGCGCGTGGCGCAGGATCGGTGAGCTCTGCCGCGGTGCAGCTGGCGAAGAAGATCTTCGGATCGCTCGCCGGAAAGCGCGCGATGGTGCTCGGCGCTGGAGAGATAGCCGAGCTGGCACTGGAGTGTCTGACGGCCGAGGGGGTGAGCGTCGGAGTCGTCGCGAACCGGACTCATGCCCGCGCCGAGATCCTCGCGGCGCAGTACGGCGCGAGAGCGATGCATTACGACGAATGCTGGGCGGAACTCGGCTCCGTCGATCTGCTGGTGTGCTCGACTGCCGCACCGCGGGCGGTGGTGCACCCTGAGCACGTGGCTCCTGCGGTCAGGCGCCGGTCGGGTGCTCCGCTCTGCGTACTCGACATCGCGCTCCCCCGCGACGTCGCACCGGAAGTTGGCAGGCTGGAGAACGTCTTCCTGTACGATCTGGATGATCTCCAGTCAGCAGCGCTCTCAGCGCTGGAGGAGCGGCGCGACGACCTGCCGGCCGCGGAAAGCATCATTGCAGAGGAAACTGAGCGGTACTGGCAGTGGCTCGCAGGGTTGGAGGCAGTCCCGGTGCTGACCCGCGTGCGGGCCGCGATGGAACGTCTCCGGCAGGAGGAAGTGGCAGCGGCGGCCCGTCAGCACGCGTTGTCTGAGTCACAGCGAAATACGCTGGAGCATTTCTCCCGGACGCTGATGAACAAGTTCCTTCACGCACCCACGGTCCGGCTGCGCGAAGCAGCGGGGAATGGCCGCGGTCTTGGGGTCGTGGATGCCGCCAGGTACCTCTTCGGTGTCGAAGATTCAGCGGGGACGGAGACGGACCCCGACGGCAAGCCGCCGCGAGCCGGGACGGCCCGGCCACACCCTCAGACCAACGAACCCCCGGAATAAGACGAGATGAGTTTCCCGCTTCTCCTGCAGGTCGGCGCCGCGATGCCGACATCGCTGATGGACCTCGTGCTGGCGTCGCGCCCCGCGGCGAAATTCGTTCTGCTCGTGCTGGCCGTGCTGTCCATCATGAGCTGGACGGTGATGCTCGGCAAATGGCGCGAGTTCCGCCGGTTGCGCGACCACGGGCGGCGCTTCGAGCTGGAGTTCTCGCGGACTGACTCGCTGGATGAGGTCGCGTTGATGGCACAGCGACTCCAGGGCTCGCCCTATTCGCGCGTGGTGGAGCGCGCGGTCGAGTTTCTCAAGCATACCAAACCCGGGATCGCGGCGACCGCCGAGAGAGTCGGCCGGCTCAGCGCTTCGCAGGTCGAGGCTCTTCGGCTGGTGCTGGACGCCGAGATCAGCACCGAGCGCGACCGCCTGGCGCGCTTCATACCTTCGCTCGCGGTGATCGGCTCGGCGAGCCCTCTCATCGGGCTTCTTGGCACCGTCCTCGGGGTGATCGACGCGTTTGTCGGAATCGGGCGGAGCGGTGCAGGGAACATCGCGGCTGTCGCCCCGGGTATAGCCGAAGCGCTGATCGCGACCGCGGCAGCACTTGCCGTCGCCATCCCTGCGGTGTTCGGGTACAACATTTTCGCAAACCGATTGAACAGGATCGAGGGTACACTGGATGGCTTCGGGACGGAGATCATCGCACTGATGGCAGCTGAGGGCCGTATCTGATGTCCAAGCGCCGTGCACGCGCCGAGCGGATGCCGCTGTACTCCGAGATAAACGTCGTGAGCCTGATTGACGTCATGATGCTGCTGATGGTGATCTTCATGATCACTGCTCCTCTGATGCAGGGTGGAGTGGACGTCTCGCTGCCGCGCGCCGAGGCCCGGCCGCTGGAGCAGAGAAGCGGAATGGTCGTGTCCGTTCGCGGCGACGGCGGGATATACGTGGACGAGGTCAACCTCACGTACGAGCAGTTCCGCGCGAGCTTCCAGGCGCTGGCGAGCCAGCGCACCGGTGAGGGGGTGTATCTCCGCGCCGATCGCAGGGTGGAGTACGGGCAGGTCGTCCGGGTGCTGGCGGTCATGCGCGCAGCCAATGTCGGTGAGGTGGGGCTTGTCGCCGAGCAGGAAGAACTCCGGTGAAGACCATGGAGCTCCCGTCCCCGCGCCTCACGGCTCCGGCTGCCGTATCGGCGTTTCTGCACGCGGCGGTGCTGGTCGCGATGTGGTGGACGGCGCAGGACGCTCCGCCGCCTGTGCTGCCGCCGATCTACCGCGTCAACATTGTCGCTGCTCCTCCGGGACCGCGGGCGATCGGCGAGGTGCGGCCCCGCACGGAACAGGAAGCTCCGGCCGCAGCGCAGCCACGTCCCACGGCCGAGGTCGCCCCCCAGACCATGCCGTCTCCCGACAGGTCGCCGGCCGGGAGAACCCCGCGCCAGGTAACGCCGGCACCCGTTCAGGAGCAGCCCGCGAGCAGGGCACCAGCGCCTGTGGCCGGCGGCGGGCCCGTCGGCGGCAGGGGCTCTGACGTCGCGACTGTGCAGACCGCGGGAATCGATTTTCCATTTCCAGGGTACCTGAACAACATTGTTCGCCAGATTGCGTTGCGGTTCACGCCGCCCGAGCGCGACGCGCGGCTGCGGGCGGAGATCATGTTTCTCATCCACCGGGATGGCTCAGTGACGAATCTTCGCTTCATCACGCGCTCAGGATCGTATCCGTTCGATCTGGAAGCGCAGGGCGCGATAGAGGCAGCTGCTTCGTCGCGCTCGTTCGGCTCACTGCCGGAAGGGTTCAACGACGACGTGCTCCCGGTCTCCTTCAGCTTCGATCCCCAGGTTCTGCGATGAAAGCTGCTGCTGTACTGGCCACCGTCATGGCGGGCCTCGCGCTGGCTGCTCCCGGATTGCGCGCACAGGATACGACAGGCGCGCCACAGGGCGTCCGCATCGGACTCACCTACGCTCCTGGTGTGAAGCCCGGCGTAATCGTGATGCCCGTCGATCCCTCACCGGGCGACTCCGTGCGACGGATCCTCGAGCGCGACTTCGACTACAGCGATCGATTGACCGTGATCTCGCTCGATTCAGGCACGCTCGCCGGGCTTCGTCCGCAGCGTGGTCGGTTCAACTACCCGCTGTTCGCGCGGCTCGGCGCGGCGGCGATAGTGGTGACTACGCCGATTCCCACCGGCTATCGGGTGACGGTGCACGACGTAGCGGCCGCCCGCGTGCTCAGAGCGGAAGACTTCACGATTACTCCAGCGCGGAACGCACCGGAGTGGCGCATGGCCATTCATGGCGTGGCTGACGAGATCGAGCGATGGCTGCTCGGCCGTCGCGGAATCGCACAGACGCGCGTCCTCTTCTCGCGGCTCGGCAGACTTTACATGATCGACAGCGACGGCGCGAACATGCGCCAGGTCGCTTCGGTGGGAGATGCGCTGTCACCGACATGGCACCCGAACGGGAACATCATTGCATACGCCAGCCTGAGCCCCGGCGGCACACGGGTCGTGCTGCAGGACCTGCGAACCGGCTCGCGGCGCATGCTGCGTGGGACGCCGAGCTCACTGAACATCACGCCGACGTTCACACCGGACGGTCGCTACATAGTGTATGCGACGGGCCGGCAGTCGGGCACCGAGCTCGTGGCGACGCCGCTGAACAATCTCGCCAGCACGCGGCTGGTGACGGTGGGGCGCGGTGCGGACAACACGTCTCCGACTTACAGTCCCGACGGACGCCGGCTTGCGTTCACGTCGGGCAGGGCGGGGCAGCCCGAGGTCTACGTTGCCGACGCCGACGGCACGAACGTGCAGCTCATGACCGAGTTCACCTACGGGGGAACCAGCTACCGCGCGAGTCCGTCGTGGTCGCCGGACGGCAGGTTCATCGCTTACCAGGCGAGCGCCGGCGGATTTCAGCTGATGGTGCTCAGCCTCCGCGATCGTAACGTACGACAACTCACCAACGAGGCGTCGAACGAGGATCCCTCCTGGGCGCCGGACGGGCGCCATGTCGTATTCACCTCCACCCGCACCGGCGCTCACCAGCTCTGGGTCATGGACGTCGAGACTGGACGACTGCGCCAACTGACCCGCGCTTCAGGTGCACGCCTGGCGGAGTGGTCCCCAATTCTCGCACCGCAGCAGGAGTTACGGGCGAGCAACGGAGCATCCACTAATGACTGAGCAGTTACTCCGCATTCCGCCGCTCGTGGCTGCCGGCTTACTCGTTTTCACCGCAACAGGCTGCCTGGCCACGCGCCAGGACGTGGAGATCCTGCAGCAGGACCTTCGCCTGGTGCGTTCAGAGGCGGTCCGGGACGACTCCATCCGGGCGGTCCAGATCCAGCGGCTGGCCGACTCGGTGGCTGCTCTCAACCGGCGGATGGTCGAGTTCCGGGCCGAAACGCGTGGGCGTTTGAGTACCGTTGACGAGCAGCTGACGCGCACTCAGGAGATCGCTGGGCAGAGCCAGACCCGCGTGCAGGAGATGCGCGCTGTGCTGGAGCAGGCACGGCCGGTCATGCCCGACACCGGCGCCCCAGGGCCACCAGGACCGAACCAGCTTTACCAGCTCGGCCGTGATCAGTTCATGCGCGGGAGCAACGCGGCCGCCCGTACGGCCTTCCAGGAATTGCTGGCGACGCACCCCGAATCGGACATGGCTGGTGACGCACAGTTCCATGTGGCTGAAACGTACAGCGCCGAAGGGAACAACCCTGCGGCTGATTCCGTGTACGCGATTGTCGTCTCGAGGTATCCGGACTCGCAGCGGGCAGTAACGGCGTTGTACAAGCGCGGCGCGATAGCGCAGCAGGCCGGCCGTAATGCCGATGCTCAGCGGTTCTTCAATCAAGTGGTCAGGCAATTCCCACGGTCTGACGAGGCGGCGCTCGCGCGGGATCGGTTGCGCGCTCCGCGATAGATTCCTCAGTGAAGGAGTCCCCGCAGGCGGAGATGCCGTTCCTCGATCATCTCGAGGAACTCCGTCAGCGCCTGATACGTGCCGGGGCGGCGTTCATCGTCGGCGTGATCCTGGCGTTCACGATTCTGATGCAGACCGATCTGATCGGATTCCTGCAGCGCCCTATCAGACCCTATCTCGCCGCTGAGACGCTGGTTTACACGCACCCGGGAGCGGTCTTCGGAATCATCATCGACATCTCCTTCGTGCTCGGCGCGATCATCGCTTCCCCGGTGATCGGGTATCAGCTGTGGCTGTTCCTGGTGCCGGCGCTGTATCCGCACGAGCGCAGGCTTGCGATCCCGCTCGTATCCGCGATGGTGCTGCTGTTCGCGGCTGGTGTCGCGCTGGCGTTCTTTGTGGTCCTGCCCCTCACGCTCCGGTTCCTCCTGGGGCTCCAGGCGGGGTCTCTCACGCCGATGATCACGGCCACGGACTACTTTGGGTTCGCAGTCACGATGTCACTCATGTTCGGGGTGGTCTTTGAGCTTCCGATCGCGATCCTGGCTCTGACAATCCTCGGCGTTGTGACGCCCGCCTTTCTGGTTCGTTACCGTAGACACGCCCTCGTGCTCTGCCTCATAGCGGCGGCTTTCGTCACACCTGGAGCTGATCCGGCCTCGATGCTTGCCCTCGCACTTCCACTCTACCTGCTGTTCGAAGTAAGCGTTGTCGCGGCGTCGGTCGTTTACCGGCGGCGCGAGCGCCGCCTGCAGAGGGAAGGGGGCGTCGGCGTGGCCGGCGGCGATGTGAGCCACGCGTGATCAGAGCCGTCGCCCGGGCCGTGATCGTTGCGGTACTACTCCTGGTCCCGCTGCGGGCCAACGTCCCGCCCAGCGCGGTCCCGCCCGGCGCTGAACCGCGGCAGGAGTCCGGAATGTCCGCCCTCGATGCCGCTACACAGATGTCCACGGCTGACAGCGAGGAAGCTGGTTTGGGCATGGGTGACGAGGGCGACGTGGCCGAGGAGGTCGGCGAGACTGCCGAGGGTCCGGGGGCCGGGGGGGCAGGGGTCGGGGAGGCCGGGGTCGGG
>CAZOAT010000020.1:0-35091 GCA_964577965.1 uncultured Gemmatimonadaceae bacterium
TCCCGAGCGGGCGGACGTCGCGTCCACGCTCGCGGCACTCGAGGCGGCGGCACCGCGACTGCTGCCGCTCGCAGCGGACGTGGGGCTCCTTGTCCACCGCGCGATCGGAGCGGGCGCGTCCGTGCTCCTGGAAGGTGCACAGGGCTCGCTCCTCGACGTGGACCATGGCACCTACCCGTATGTGACCTCGAGCAGTACGACAGCGGGAGGCGCGGCGGTAGGAGCGGGAATTCCGGGGACGGCCATTCAGGGGGCACTCGGCGTGGTGAAGGCGTATACCACGAGAGTTGGAAACGGACCCCTGCCCACTGAGCTCGAGGACGAAGCTGCGGACCAGCTGCGCCGCCTGGGCAACGAGTTCGGCGCGACAACCGGTCGGCCGCGGCGCTGTGGGTGGTTCGACGCCATCGTCGTTCGCTACGCGGCACGGGTCAACGGGCTGACCGGGCTCGCGGTCACCAAGCTCGACGTGCTGGACACGTTCGACAGGCTGGGGCTGTGTACCGCTTACGAGATTGACGGGGAAGCGTGCACCGAGTTTCCCGGCGACGCTGTTGCTCTGGAGCGCGCCAGGCCGCGGTACGAATGGATGGAAGGCTGGCGGCAACCGACGAGCGCGGTTCGCACCATCAGCGACCTCCCCTCCGCTGCCCGGCGGTACCTCGAGCGGATCGAGGCTCTGGTCGAGACGCCCATCCTGTACGTGAGCGTGGGCACCCGGCGGGATCAGATTATCGGTCTGTAGTCGACGTGCCGGATATATGCTGGTGCGTGGGGTTATTGGTTCCCGCGCGACGCTACGGGAGCGTACTTTAGCACTGCTGGAACCACTCACCCGGAGCAGTGCGCAGTGAAGGCGCCCATCACGTGACCACGGCCACAAGTCCTGACGTCCTCGAGAAGCTCGTTTCGCTGTGCAAGCGACGAGGCTTCATCTTCCAGTCATCCGAGATTTATGGCGGGACGGGATCCGTATGGGATTATGGTCCCCTCGGCGTCGAGCTGAAAAAGAACATCAAGGATCGCTGGTGGGATGCGATGGTCCGGGCGCGCGACGACATCGAGGGACTCGACGCGGCCATCCTGATGCATCCGCGTGTCTGGGAAGCGAGCGGCCACGTGAGCGGATTCGTCGATCCGCTGGTGGACTGTCGGAACTGCAAGCGGCGTTTTCGCGCGGACGATCCCCAGATCAAGGGCACTCCCGGAACCCCGGAAGCACAATGTCCTTCGTGCGGCATGAAGGGGACTCTGGGCGAGCCGCGCCAGTTCAACCTCATGTTCAGAACGTTCATGGGGCCGGTCGAGGACAGCGCGGCCACCGTATACCTCCGCCCGGAGACCGCGCAGGGTATCTACGTCAACTTTCTGAACGTGCAGCAGTCCACGCGGCAGAAGATACCGTTTGGTATCGCCCAGATCGGCAAGGCGTTCAGGAACGAGATCACACCGGGGAACTTCGTATTCCGCACGCGTGAGTTCGAGCAGATGGAGATGCAGTTCTTCGTGGAGCCGGACAGCGCGATGGAGTGGTTCGAATACTGGAAGGCTGAGCGGATGAGCTGGCACCAGTCACTCGGTCTGGACGATGCGCGGCTGTCGTTCCATCAGCACACCGCCGCCGAGCTGGCGCACTACGCCCGTGCCGCCTTCGACGTTCAGTTCGACTTCGGGGGCACGCTGGGGTTCCAGGAGGTCGAAGGCGTGCATAATCGCGGCGACTTCGACCTGTCGCAGCACCAGCAGTTCTCGGGGAAGAAACTGGAGTACTTCGACCAGCCCAACAACCGACGTTATCTGCCGTTCGTCGTGGAGACGTCGGTCGGCGCAGATCGCGTGCTGCTGGCGGTGCTGGTGAACGGCTATCGCGAGGAGCAGGTCGCCGGTGAGGAGGAGGGGCGCACGGTTCTCGCACTGCACCCGTCGCTCGCGCCGTTGAAAGCGGGGGTGTTCCCGCTCGTAAAGAAGGATGGAATGCCGCAGATGGCACGGTCGATCGCGGCTGACCTGCGCACCGCATTTCCCGTTTTTTACGACGAATCCGGCGCGATCGGACGCCGGTACCGGCGTCAGGACGAGGTCGGCACGCCGTTCTGCATCACGGTCGATGGCGAGTCCGGAGCCGATGGCACGGTGACCGTTCGCGACCGCGACACGCTTCAGCAGGTTCGGATCGCCGCGACCAGCGTACGGGAATACATCGCCGAGCGCCTTCGCGCGTGAGTGAGCTGACCCTCGCCCGGCTGCGGGCCGACGGCGAGAAGTTAACCGAGGAGCTCTCGCGCGAGAGCTTTCTGGCGCATGCCGGTCTCAAGGCTGAGGCCGAGCTGGAGCCGATCTACCGCCGTTTCCAGCACGTTTCCGGGAGCGATGCTCTCGAGCTTACGCTCGACTTATTCCGTTCCACCGCACCGGACTCAGAGGAGCACCGCTCGGCGCGCATGCTTCTGGAGTGGCAGGTGGACGCGAACGTGTCCCGCGCTCTCGTACGGCTCGAGGAACGCGAGATCGCGTGGGAATCGAGTGCGATGATCTCAGTTGGACCGCGGGCGATCGCGTATCAGCGCGCGCCGATTGAGATCGCGAATGCCTCGGATCGTGCCGAACGCCATGCGATAGACGCAGCACGAGCCGAAGCGGCCGGCGCCGACCATGGCCCGCTGCGCCGCGAGCGGCTGCAGCGTGAGCGCGAGCTGGTGGCGACGTTCGGGATCGCCGACGGCTATGTGCCAGCCTTTGAGGCACTCGCCGGCGTCTCACTGGCGAGGCTGGGCACGCAGTGCGCCGCCTTTCTCCGGGATACGCAACCGATGTGGGACGACGTGCTGCCGCGATTCCTGAAGCGATCGGTCGGGGTACCGGTCGGCGCCGCCACGAGAGCGGACGCGCTTCGCGTTTTTCGCGCTGCCGAATTCGACGACAACTTTCCCGCATCGGGACTTGCATCGGGGGTACGGAAGCAGGTACTCGAGATGGGCGTGGATCCCGCCGCTGGCGGCAGGATCATATACGATCTTGATGAGCGGGAGGGAAAACGCTCACGCGCGTTCTGTGCTCCAGTTCGCGTGCCGGACGAGGTGTATCTCGTGCTGCGGCCACACGGTGGCCAGAGCGACTACACCACTCTGCTCCACGAGCTGGGGCACGCGCTGCACTTCGCCCACGTTGATAGCGGGCTGCCGTTCGAGTTCCGCTGGCTCGGTGACAACTCCGTCACCGAGACTTACGCGATGCTGTTCGACCACCGGATGCACGATCCGGGATGGCTGGACCGCTACACGGAGCTCGGGAAGCGCGTGGATGCATTCCGCAGGATGATGGCCTTCGAGGAGCTGCACTTCATTCGCCGGTACTGCGCGAAGCTGCTGTACGAGCTCGACGTGTATCGTCACGACGGCGGCTGGGACAGCCTCCAGGACAGCTACGTTGAGCAACTGTCTGCGGCGACCGGTTTCATCTATCGTCCGGAGGATGCCTTCATCGATCTCGATCCCGGATTCTATTCCGCACGCTACCTTCGGGCATGGCAGCTTCAGGCGCTCGTGAGCGACCACCTCACCGAGAAGTTCAACGAAGACTGGTATCGCAATCCCGCTGCCGGCCCGTGGCTCACCGGTGAGCTCCTGGCGCGTGGCCAGCGCGACACGGCGGACGAGCTGGCGCAACGGCTGCACGGCGAACTGTCGTTTGCGCCGCTGCAGCGCTCAATCGAGCGCGGACTGACGTCATGAAACGCGTCCGCACCGGCTCGGTCGCGATCCAGGGTGCGCGAGCATTGCGCAGCTTCGTCGCCATCCGGGACATTCTGCAGGCGTCGCTCAACGCGCCCGATCCCAACGAGCTGTACCAGTTTGCCCTCGTGCGGGTCAGCCCGCTGGTGGAGGCGACGTTTGCCAGCGTGTACCTGATGGATGGCGCCGCGGAGGTGCTGCGCCTTGCGGGCGCCTACAACTGGCCGGAGCGGTTCCGTCCCAGGCTCAGCGAAGTGCGCGTTCGCGTTCCGCTTGGCCCCAGCGGCCGCGCCGCCGCGGAACGGCGACTCGTGCGTGTCGATGACGTGCTCTCCGACCCCGGGCTCGAGGAGTGGCATGAGATCGCGAAGGAGCTGGGGTTCCAGGCGTTCGTCGCTGTCCCCATGGTCGCCAACGCGAACGTCCTTGGAGTGCTCACCTTCTACTTCGCGGAGGGCGTGAGGCTGGGCGACGACGCCGTGGACCTCATGCAGGTGGCGGCCGACCAGCTCGCGGCGTTCGCGGAGAAGACGCAGCTCGAGGAGGCCCTGCGGCGCATGCGCGCGGTCCTCGCTGAAGCCGAGGCGGAGCGCGACCTGGCCAGCGTCCCACCGGCGCCACCGGAACATTGATCGCGCAGGCTGCCTTGAGTACGGCGGAGCGCGACCGCATTCTCGCGGGCGTTGCGCAGCTGCGCGGCGAAGTCGCGCGGCGAATAGTCGGCCAGGAGCGAGTGGTAGAGGAGATTCTGCTCGCTCTTGCTGCCGGAGGTCATGCGCTGCTCGTCGGCGTTCCGGGACTCGCCAAGACGATGATGATCCGGTCCGTCGCCGACGCGCTCGAGCTGGAGTTCCGCAGAATTCAGTTCACCCCTGATCTCGTCCCCAGCGACATCACAGGCACGGAGGTGATGGAGGAGGACTCCGCTACCCACACCCGCGCGTTCCGATTCGTGCGCGGGCCCGTGTTCGCCAACATCGTGCTGGCCGACGAGATCAACCGGGCCCCGCCGCGGACGCAGGCGGCGCTCCTCGAGGCGATGCAGGAGCACCACGTCACCGCCGGCGGGGAAACGATGCGCCTACCGGAACCGTTCTTCGTCCTTGCGACGCAGAATCCGATCGAGCAGGAAGGCACGTATCCGCTTCCCGAGGCGCAGCTGGACCGGTTTCTATTCGACATCCGCGTGTCGTATCCGGACGAAGACGTCGAGCTCGCAATACTTCGCGCTACTACCGGCCTGGACACAGCTGAGGTCAGACCGGTCCTGAATGGTGACGACGTTCAGCTGCTCCAGGCGCTCGTCCGTCAGGTGGCTGCGAGCGATCCTGCGCTGCGCTTCGCCTCGTTGCTCGCCCGCGCCACGCGACCAGGCGATCCGAACGCGCCGCCTCTGGTCGAGCGATTCGTCAGGTGGGGTTCGGGCCCACGTGCGGGGCAGGCGCTGGTACTGGGAGCAAAGGCGCACGCTCTCTTCGCCGGCAGACATGCGATATCCCCGGCTGACGTGCTCCGTGTCGCCGAGCCGGTTCTGCGGCATCGCATACTTTTGAACTACGCGGCAGAAGCTGAAGGCGTTCGTCCGGAATCCGTGATAGACGCGCTTGTCAGTACGATCCGGCCTCCGGAGAGCGGGATTCCCGGTTAACCGTGGGGGACTACGGCCCGCTGCTGGAGGAAGTACGGCGTTTGCGCTGGAGGGCGAGCCGGCCGGTCCGTGGGGCTCTCCCCGGCGCGCATCCGTCGAGCAGGCGCGGCACGTCCGCGGAGTTCGCGGAGTATAGACCGTACCGGCAAGGTGATCCGCTGGGGCGCGTGGACTGGAAGCTGTTTGCGCGCACCGACCGACCATACCTCAGGCTGTCCACGGATCGGACCGTACTGCCTACGGCGATCGTCCTGGATCTCAGCGCATCGATGAATTTTCCCGCGGGCGGTGGCTCGAAGCTGGAGCGTGGCAGGCAGCTCGCGGTGGCGTTGGCCGCGGTTGCATATCATGAAGGCGATCCGGTTGGCGTAGTGCTCGCGGGAGTGCGTGTCACCACGTTTCCGCCTCGCACGCGGGGCGGAGTCGTGGGTGAGATCGCGATGCTGCTCGATGCCGCGAGCCCCGTAGCAACAGCCGCGGTTGCGACCGCGTCCGATGCTGCCGCGCGCATGGCGCGGCGGCTGGTGGTGGTGAGCGATATGCTGGGAGAGGAGGAAGCAGTGCTGGCGTCGCTGCGGGCGCATCATGCGCGAGGAGGCGAGGGCCACGTCGTACACATAGTCGCGCGCGATGAGCTCGAGCCCGCGCACGGGGCGGTCCACGATCCGGAGAGGCGGGATGATATGCGTGTCGTCGATCCCGCTGGCGTGGATGAGTACAAGGCGAGATTCGCCGAGTGGCGCGACCAGCTGGCTGGTAAGTGCCGGGCGGCGGGGGTGTCCTACACGCTGTCCCGCACCGATGAGCCGGTCGTGGCGGACGTGCGCCGGATCCTCGCCGCGGGGAGCGCCCACTCGGGCGGCTGAGCTTCGATGCCGCTGACGTTTCTTGCACCGTGGTTTGCGATGGCCGGGCTGCTTGCAGCGGTGGGTGTTGTCGCGGCTCACTTGATCGGCGCGCGAACGCGTGCACCAGTGCCGCTGCCCACTACGCGGTTCGTTCCACGGCTGCAGGAACGATCAGCGGCTGTCGAGCGCCGGCCGCGGGACGTGCTGCTGATGCTGCTCCGCGCCGCAGCGCTCGCAGTTACCGGAGTAGCGCTGGCAGGACCGCTGTCCGCGCCGCGGGAGCGGGCGCCGGTGAAGATCGTGATTGCGGACCTGGCCGGTGTCACCGGGGAGAGTGAGATCCTCGATCGCGCACGACTCGCGGCCGGCGACAACGGCCGTGTAGTGATCTCCGACAGTACCGTGACAGTCGTGAACGCGGCGCAGGTATCCGAAACCTCGGGATCTGCGGGAGGCGCTGCGTCGCTGACCGCGGCTCTGATACAGGCGATCCGCGAAGCGGAAGCGCTCGGCGCTGAAGGACACCCGGTGGAGCTCAAGATCGTGTCACAATTCCGGCAGAGGTCTGTCGATTCGGCTACGACTGCCGTGCGCGCGCTCTGGCCCGCATGGATAGAGCTCATCGACGTGCCTCCGACCCGGGAGCCCGCTCCCGCACGGGGCGCGGTGGCGTTCCGCGGAGAAGATGACGATCCGCTGCGTGCGACCGCCGGTCTGCTGCCGTTCGGCCGCGGTTCGCCCGTTGTCATCGTTCGCGGAGAGTGGGGCGCAGCGGATTCAGTCAGTGCAGTTGAGGGCAGTGTCGTCGTGCACTGGCCGCGCATCGGGTTGCCGGACTCCTTCACCCCTACCGGTAGCGACACCACGGGAGGCGTCTGGGTGGCAGGATACACCCTCGTTGCTCCCATGCCACGCGATGCTTTGTTCTCAGGCGGCGACGGTGCGCGTGTGGTCGCTCGCTGGGTCGATGGGCGTCCCGCAGCAGTCGAGAGACGCTATGACACTGGTTGTGTGAGGGATGTCGCGATCCCGGTGCCCGAAGCTGGCGACGTGAGCATCAGCCCGGGATTCCGTCGGGTCGCTGCTGCTCTCACCGGACCGTGCGGTGAAGCTCACTCGCCAGTTCCACTCGCGGTCGGCCAGCTTACCGCACTGAGGGGAAGTGGCCCGCGGCAGGCGATCGTTCGTCCCGCGTCGGCTTCGCTGGGTCAGAGCCCGCTGACTGTTCCGCTGCTGCTGCTCGCCGTGGGCACGCTGCTTTTCGAGCTCGGCATGAGACGATGGCACCGATGAGAGCGATCGCGAGCATCGACCGCGTTCGCATGACGCTTGCCGTGGGGGCGGTGGTCGCGGCGATGTCGTACGGCGCAGCCGCCATGGCTGCAGTGCTGGCGTTCAGCAATCTCGGCACACTGCCCGCGGGAAGCGCGCGTGTCGCGGCTCTGCTGGCCGCTACGGTTGCCGCCGCTGCGACGCTCTGGCGCTGGCGGTGGGCACGCAGCAGGTATCGTATCGCGTTATGGCTGGAGGAAAGGCTCCCCGGCCTGCAGTACGCGCTGGTGACCAGCCTTGAACCGCGGTTCGCGGGGCTGACACCGGCTCTCGAAGCACAGATTAGTGGCATCGCTCTCGACCCTCCCACGTGGCGGGCGGTGCGGCGTGCGCTGCTTCCCGCGATGCTTGCTCTCGCGGTCGGAGCGACGTTCCTGCGGGCGACTTCGCGACCCGACGTGGTTTGGGCTTTACGTGAGCGCAGCCTCACGGTTGCGACGACTGCCGATGGTCCCGCGCCGCTGGCGGGAACAGTCGTTCGTGTAGTTGCTCCCGCGTACGCCGGAGGACGGGCGCAGGAGCTGAGGGATCCGGAAACGATAGCCGGACTCACTGGGAGCCGCGTCACTGTTACGGGTCGGACCGACCCCGATGGGGTCGGCGCGCGACTCGGGGAGCGTATCCTGTCTGTCGAGGGGCGGCCGTGGAGTGTCGCGTTCATCATGCCGGCTGTGCCCGGGGCGCTTCGTCTCGACCACTCCGGCAGCGGTGCAGCGCACGTGATTGTCGTGGAGCCGACAGCGGATGCGCCCCCGCGCGCCCAGCTTACCACGCCGGCTCGTGACACGCTCTTGCGGACGCCACCAGCCTCCGTGGCCGTGCGGGCCGAGTTCAGTGACGACGTCGGGCTCGGACACGCAGCGATCGAGTACATGATCAGCTCGGGGCAGGATGAGACGTTCACGGCGCGTACGGGTGCCGCGGCTGCGCGCGACTTTGGCGGCGCACGAACCGGACAGCTCAGCGGGACGCTCACGGCCGCGACACTGCAACTCGGTCCCGGTGACGTCCTCTCGATCCGCGCGGTTGCCAGGGATCGGAACAACGTTACCGGGCCCGGGATTGGGACATCCGACACGCGAACCATTCGCATCGCGCGCTCGGATGAGTTCGACTCGCTGGCCGTCGAAGCATTGGCGCCTGTATTCGGCGACAGTGCGCTCCTCAGTCAGCGTGTGATACTGCAGCGAACCGAAGCCCTCGCTCGCGAGCAGTCGTCGCTCGAGCGCGCGACACTGGTGGAGCGGGCGTCGGTACTCGCGCTCGACCAGGAGCGGCTCCGCGATCGGGTGCACAGCATCGTCTACCCGGGACACGAGCACGCTGACGAATCGCCGCTTGCAGGAGAGCCTCCTGACCATGCGGAACCTGCCGACCCTGTGAATGTCGAACTAAGGGTCGCGTACGAGGCGATGTGGGAGGCGGGCCGGGAGCTGCGGATCGCGTCGCCGACAACCGCTGTTCCCCCGATGCGCGTTGCCGTTGAAGCGCTTGACCGCGCGAGAATGGCGGACCGGCGCTACCTGCGCGGAGGAATCGCACGCGTGGTGGTGGACCTGCAGCGGGTGAGGCTTACAGGGACGGAAACAGGGAAGTCGGCGGATCGTTCACCACGTGCCGCTGCCGACACGGTGGTGCGTGCGTTGTCCGGGCGGCTAGAGGCGATCGCGGCAGCAGCGGATCTGACGCCTGCCGAGCGAGCCAACGCCTTGAGCGAGTTGCGCGTGGAGCTGCTTCGAGTGAATCCGCAGGCTGCGGCCGCTCTCGAGAGGGCGTCCGCATCGCTGAGAGCCGGCCGCAGCGCTGCGGACGACCTCGCGACTGCTCGAACCGCGCTGGCCGGGACCCCTGCCGTCCGATCCGGCCTTGTTCCATGGGCTGCGTGGTGAGCGAGTTCGTCTTCTGCACCGGTCGATACGCCTCCGGCGACTGGGACAGCGCGCCGCTGGTGCCCGCCAATCTCATAGACTCTGTCGCGCGATACACATCGATCGCAGTTGCGCCGACGGGGGTCGTCGTGGACGTGGGCTCCCGCGTTGTGCTGCGGTATCCGCTGCTTTACATGACGGGTCACCTGCCGGTTCGCTTCACCGAGGCCGAGCGGCGGACGCTGCGTGAGTACACGCGCCGTGGCGGCATGATCTTCATGGACGATCACAACCACGACATCGGCGGGATCTTCCATCGGACGGCGACCGAGGAGATCGCCCGTACCTGGTCGGCGCTGCAGCAGCTGCCCAACACACACGCGCTGTACTCCTCCTTTTTTCGCTTCGACGGACCGCCCACGACGAGCCACGAACTGAATGGCTGGGGGGACAACCTGATCCATCCGCATCTCTCCGTTGTGTACGAGGGTGATCGCATCGCCCTGCTTTACAGCAACAAGGACTACAGCTCGGAGTGGAGTTACCATCCCGACAACAAGCGCTTCCTGGCAGTGGACAACACGCGCTTCGGCGTGAATATCGTGGTGTATGCGCTCACCCATTGAACCGGGGGTGCGTGAGTGGATTGCACGTGCAGTGCTGCTGGCAGCGATTGTCACCCTGCTGTGGCGGTCGTGGTCGCCGTCAGCGGCGGCGACCGAGCAGAGCGCCACGTCCGCCGGTTTGCCGGCTGCGCTGGAGACCTGGACTACCGGGCCGCCGCCAGCCGCCGTCATGGTTCGGCTCAGCGAGGTCCCGAATGCGCTCGAACGCGACTGGCTCGCCGCGCTTCGAAGAGCTGGGGCAGTGGTGTCGTGGGCGGGAGAGCTTCAGGGGCTGGCTGTGGAAGCGCTCGCTTCCGCTGAGCCGCAGCATTCGTATGTGATACGCGCTACAGGTGCGCAGGGCGCGGAGCTCGCCTTTCACGACAGGGACCGTGAGCTCGCCAGCGTGCAGAGTGCGGACGGGGGTGCCTCGATCCGGACGAGCATGCTGCACGGGCCGGTCAGGGCGAGCACGCCAGATGGCCACGCGCTTGCCGCATTGCCGGCAGCGCCCCGGGTGGGGCGTGTTGCTGTGACCGGCCCGGCCGGCTGGGAAACGAAGTTCGTGACCGCAGCGCTGGAGGAGCGCGGCTGGCGTGTTGACAGCCGGGTCACGGTGGCTCCCGGCGTGGACGTCGGCTCGCTCTCGGCCGGAGCGCTCGACACTTCACGTTACTCCGCCGCTGTCGTGGTCGATGTCGCGCCGGCGGCATGGATGCCTGATCTCATGCGATTCGTGCGCAGCGGTGGTGGGCTGGTCGTAACAGGTGCGGCCGCTCGGAGCGGCGCGATTGCCGCGCTGCTTCCCGCGCGTGCGGGCAGCGCCTTCGCGGCGACCGATACGGTGGCGGCTGATCGCAGCACGCTCGGCGGCTCCTCACTACTGTCGGGGCCAAGAGCCGTCGTTCTCGAGGCCCGGGAAGGTGCGCCTGTGGTGGCAGGAGGGAGGTTCGGGGCGGGGCGCGTGATCGTCTCGGGTTACGGCGACACGTGGCATTGGAGGATGACTGGCGATGATAGGGCGCTGGAGGAACATCGCGACTGGTGGTCGGCCCTTGTTGGTGCGGCTGCATACGCAGCGGACACGGCAGAGGCAGTGATCTCACCCGAAAGTGCGCCGCTCGCTGTGCTGCACGCTGCCCTCGGTCCCCCTGCAGCAGCTCCGCGGCCCTCGTTGAGCGTGCGGGGATTCCCGGTCGAGGCGGTGCTCTTCGGGGTGGCGGTACTGGCGCTCCTGGGAGAAGTCGTGTCGCGCAGGCGCCGCGGGCTCCCCTGAGTCGCGCGTCGTGGTCGCGCCTCACGAGCATCCCCCGTGCGGTGCACCAGGACGGACGCGGTGGATATCTTTGCGGCATGCGCCAGACGAACCGAACTCTTCAGGAATACCTGACGACCGCTGCTCCGGCTCAGGTCATCGCGGAGGCGAAGCGGTTTTTTGCCCTCCAGAACGGCATCTATGCGGCGTTCCCCGAGCAGGAGAGCGACCGGCACCTCACACTCAGAGGGCAGGGGGGCGAGGAGATCGCGCTCGGCGTTCAGGCACACGACAGCGGCACGCGGGTGACCGCGTCCACCTATCTGTTCGACCAGCAGGTGGCGCGCTTCTTTTCCTCGCTGCCGCCCGTTACCGTCGATGCCGCAGTCTCCGGAGCTCGCTCGTGAGCGCCACATTCGCGCATCAGCTTCGCGTGCAGGGCGAGCCGATCCAGCTGGTCAAGCCGGGAGACGACATCGTGCACCTTCGGGTGGCAGTCCCTGAGGTGTGGGACACGGTACAGGTCGAAGCGTCGTTCGATGAGCCGGTGCGTGTCGTGAAGGTCCACGCGCTCGAGCGACTGCAGAGTGGTGCAAAGGCGCACGAGAGCTACGTGGCGAAGCTGCGCGGTATCGAGATTCTCGACGAATCGGCGACGCTGCGTGAGCTCGATGTGCGCGACGGATCGACGCTGCTGATCACTTCCCGCTGCCGGCGTCCGGTTCGCTGAACCAGCGGCCTTCCCGCCGGCTTCAGCACGGTGAGGTCCGCGTCTGACTGCGTTCATCTCCCATTCGGACTGCGGGCGGCACGACACCGGCTGGGGGCACCCTGACCATGTCGGGCGACTGCGCGCGGTCACGCGGGCGTTGCGTGACCGTCCCGAGCTTTTCACGAGCGTGGCACACCACGAAGGACGCCACGCGACAGCGGACGAACTGGCGCTGGCGCACGATCCTGCCTATGTGACATCGGTCGAGCGGATCGTCGCAGCCGGTGGCGGGCACCTCGATGTCGATACAGTCGCCAGTGAGGGCTCCTGGGACGCGGCTCGCGCGGCTGTTGGATGCGTGCTCGACGCCGTTGACCTGTCGATTTCACGTGTGCATGCGCGGAGCTTCTGCGCGGTGCGACCTCCCGGCCACCATGCTCTGCGCCATCGCGCGATGGGATTCTGCCTGTTCGGGAGCGTGGCGGTCGCCGCCCGGTATGCGCGCGCGGCCCACGGGCTGGAGAGAGTGCTCATCGTCGACTGGGACGTGCATCATGGCAACGGCACCCAGGCTCTCGTCGAAGATGAGCCGGAAATTCGTTTCGTCTCCATGCATCAGTGGCCGTGGTATCCCGGCACCGGCGCCGCGGACGATCGCGGCCCGCACCGCAGCATCTGGAACTTGCCGTTGCCGCCGGGGCTCCCTCCCGGGCGATACGCATCGGAGCTGAAGACCGCGATCGAGGCCTCGACCGCAGGGTTTACACCTGATCTCGTGCTCATCTCAGCGGGGTTTGACAGCCTGGCAGGAGACCCTCTCGGCGGGTTCACCTTCGAGCCGGAGGATCTGGCAGCGCTCACGCGCTGGATTGTCGACCGGGCAGAGGCATGGTGCGGCGGACGTGTGGTGAGTGTCTTGGAAGGCGGTTATGCACCGGAACGGCTGGCTGCGGGTGCGATCGCGCACCTGTCCGCGCTCGCTGGCTGAGATGGGATTCGACGCGCTCTGGCTGGAAGAGGTCGCGGCGCGTGCAATTCGGGCGGATCACGGCGGCACAATGATTCGCTCTGGCATGCAGTGCTCCCGGAGCGATACACTTCAACCGATGATCAGCTCTCCACGCGCTCATCCGGCTGGCTCGGGGTGGCTGCGGCCAGCGAGTACGCCCACGCGGTGACAGCGCTCCAGCTGTTCGGCATCGTGCCTCTCGAGCCTGGATTGAATTCTCCGGCGGACGGCACGTCGCTCGTCGGATTCAGGGCAATCGCTGCTGTCGTGGCACCTGTTCCGTACCGCCGGCAGGAGCCGACCGACGAGTCCATTGCATCGTATGCTCAGGTTGTGGAGCAGGTCTTCGAACACATGCCGATCCTGCCGGCACCGCCCGGTGCAGTCTTCCGCTCACGCAGCGTGATCTCGCGCTGGCTCGAGCTCCACTACATGGCGCTCACAGACGCACTCGGCGCAGTGGAGGGCAACAGCACGGCGCGTGTGACCATAAGTCTGACCGAAGCGCCTCTCACCGACGAGACGCTGAAGGAGTGGCAGGCCCTTGCCACGGAGAGCTTGAGGATGCTGCGCGGACAGGCGACGGCAATCTCCTCGCACGCCGAGGACGGTAACGGCGAGCTGACACAGGGCGTACTGGCCAGGACGTCGTTTCTGATCCCTCGCGACCGCTGGCCTTCATTCGAATCGAGTGTGCGTGCAGAGTCGGCCCGTCATCCGCACCTGGATTTCGCTGTGACCGGCCCGTGGCCGCCGTACGATTTCGTTCGCATGCAATTCGGGAGCTGAGCATGTTCTGCGTCTCCTGTGGCCGATGGAACCGGAGCGATGCCCCGCGCTGCGCACACTGCACGGAGCTCCTGCCGGACGCCACGACGGGCAGCAGCAATCCGCCGGACGCCGATATCTCGATGCTCAGGCGGGTGACAGGCGGCCGCTACGCGGTGACTCACCGGCTTGGTGGCGGCGGGATGGCGAACGTTTACTACGCGCTGCAGATGCCCCTGGGACGCGCCGTCGTCGTGAAGTTGCTGCACCCGCATCTCGCGCGTGAGCCGGACATGCGTGAGCGGTTCCGCCGTGAAGCGGAGTCGGCCGCCCAGCTGTTCCACCCACACATCTGCCCCATCATCGACTTCGGGACCTCCGGCGAGACGGTGTTCCTCGTGATGCCGTTCCTCGCACGTGGCACGCTGGGGGAGCGGATGGCTCAGACCAAAGTCCTTACTCCCGAGTTCACCGCGGCTGTCGGCGCGCAGGTGGCTGTCGCGCTGGATTTCGCGCACAGGCACGGGATCGTGCACCGCGACATCAAGCCTGACAACATCATGTTCGATGAGGACGACAATGCGCTGGTGACAGACTTCGGGATCGCCACGGCCCACTTCCGCGGGCGCATGACCGGAACCGGTAACGTGATGGGTACGCCTCACTACATGTCTCCCGAGCAGGTGCGTGGGCGACTACTCGACGGGCGCAGCGACCTGTACACACTCGGTGTGGTGCTTTACGAAATAATGCTGGGATTTCCGCCGTTCGACGGAGCCGACGTCTACTCGATCAGCTACAAGCACGTGCACGAGATTCCGGTCTCACCCGAAGTGGTCGATTCACGAGTGCCTGCGCAGCTCGCCGAGGTCGTGATGCGCTGCCTCGAGAAGGCGCCGGCGAGGCGCTACGCGAGCGGCCGCGACCTGGCGGACGCTCTGCTCAGGTTCGTTCGCTCGGGTGCTTCTCTCGAGCCGGCGGTGGCGCGCGCGGCCTGGCTTTCGAGGCCACTGACGGGCCGCGCGTCGTGAGAGTGCGTGCCGAGCGCCTCGCGCTTCGCACGCGCCGGCAGTGGGTCATCTCGCGCACCGTGTATACCGAACATGTCAACGTCGTCGTGTCGCTCGAGACCGGCGATGGAGTAATCGGGTACGGCGAGGCCGCGCCGAACAGATTCTACGACGAGACCGTTGAAAGCGCGCTGTCCGCGGCCAGGCGCCTCGCGCACCTCCTCCAGGATGCCGATGAATGGGGGATCGAGGAGCTCGAGGCGCGGCTCGCTGCTGAGGCACCGCGCGATGCGTCCGTGAGGGCGGCCGTGAGCGCCGCGCTCCACGACATCCTCGGCAAGCGACTCGGCGCGCCGGTCTACCGGATCTTCGGCCTCGATCCCGTTCGTGCGCCGCTGTCCAGCTTCACGATCGCAATCACGTCCCGCGATGAGTTGCGCCAGCGAGTGCTCGACGCGGCGGATTATCCGCTGCTGAAGATCAAGCTCGGAACGGACAGGGACGAGGAGATCGTGCGCACGGTTCGGGATGCGGCTCCCGGCAAGCGTTTGTTCGTCGATGCCAATGCTGCCTGGAGCGCCGAGCGGGCCGTCCGGATGATCGAACTGCTGGCGGGGCTCGGTGTCGAGCTCGTCGAGCAGCCGCTGGCCAGAGATGACGTGGACGGTCATGCATGGGTGCGCGAGCGGTCGTCGCTTCCGATCATCGCAGACGAGTCATGCGCGACCGCGGCAGACATACCCGGGCTCGTCGGCGCGGTGGACGGCATCAATATCAAGCTCGCGAAGTGCGGCAGCCTGCGTGAGGCGATGCGCATGGTGCACGTCGCGCGCGCGCACCAGCTCTCAGTAATGGCCGGCTGCATGATCGAGTCGAGTCTTGGGATCTCGGCCATAGCGCAGATCGCTCCGCTGCTGGATTACGCGGACCTTGACGGCGCTGCGCTGCTTGAAGACGATCCTTTTTCCGGAGTGCGTATGGTGGCCGGGGAGCTGCGGTTCCCGGATGATCCGGGGCTCGGGTCCGGCCCGGTCTCCCCTGCGGTGCCCGCGGAATACGATGGGAGCGGCGTACAGCACGCGCGCGCCGGCTGAGGCGGACGCTCCGGCGCAAGACACCCACTCACCGGTGCGCCTCCTCGAGATAGCGCTGCCGCTGCCGCTCTTTCAGACGTTCGTGTACGCCGCGCCGCCGGGGATGAACGCACCCCGCGGGTCACGCGTCGTCGTTCCCGTGCGGAACCGGAACGAGATAGGCATAGTCGTCGCCGAAGCGCCGCCGGAGCGGGGCTCGAAGCGGGTGCGGACGATAACTGCCGCTCCGGACGAGGAGCCCGCGGTCACGCCGGAGCTCTTCCGGCTCTGCGAGTGGATCGCGGACTATTACATCGCCCCGCTCGGCATGGTGCTGCGCGCGGTGCTCCCGCTGGCGCTCACCGCGCCCGACGCACCGGTACCGCGGCCGAAGACACGGTCTGTCATACGCATCCGAAGCGAAGCGCCGTCACTCCTCGAGCGCGACGCCGTGTTCGGTCGGGCGCGGCGTCAGCGTGAAGCGTACGAGGTCATCGAATCCCTGGGCGGTACCGCGGACGCTGAACATCTGCGGGAGCGACTTGCCATCTCACCCGCTGTGATCAGGGGACTGGCGGAGCGCGGACTGATTGAGGTCGTCCAGCAGGCTGTCGTACGCGACCCGTTCGCTCTCCGGCCAGTGCCCCGGGATGCTGCGTTCAGTCCGACCGCCGCGCAGGCGGCAGCGATCGCGACTGTGACTGAGGCGCAGGGGAGCGAGGTTTTCCTGCTGCACGGCGTCACAGGCAGCGGAAAGACTCTCGTGTACATCGAGCTCCTCAAGGAGCTCGTGCTGCGTCGCGGGCGGACGGCGATCATCCTCGTGCCCGAGATCGCGCTGACGCCGCAGACAGTGGATCGCTTCCGAGCCGTCTTCGGTGATTCGATCGCAGTGCTGCACTCCGCACTCGGCGAGGGAGAGCGATTCGACGCCTGGCAGGCACTGCGCCGGGGAGAAAAGCGCATCGCCGTGGGCGCGCGCTCGGCGGTGTTCGCGCCGCTGCCGGATCTCGGGGCGGTGATTGTGGACGAGGAGCACGAGCCGAGCTACAAGCAGGGGGAAGCGCCCAGGTACCACGCACGGGAGGCCGCGATCATCCGCGCGCGCGAGAGCGGCGCGACGGTCGTGCTCGGAAGCGCCACTCCCTCGCTCGAGAGCTGGCACAACGCTGCGGTCGGGAAATTCCGCCTGCTGGAGCTGCCCGACAGGGTGGGCGGCGGGCGGCTGCCATCGGTGGAGGTGATCGACCTCCGCAGGCAGCAGGGGCAGGGCGCCGAAACCCGGCGCGTGCGCAGCGACTACGAGCGCGTGATCAGCGAGCCCCTGGATGCGGCCCTCGCGGTTCGACTGGAGCTCCGCGAGCAGAGCATACTGCTCCTCAACCGGCGCGGCTACTCCGCCTTCGTGCAGTGCAGCGAATGCGGAGCGGTGGTGACGTGCCCGAACTGCAGCATCACCCTCACGCACCATCGAACGCCGCACAGGCTGCTGTGCCATTACTGCGGCCACCAGGAGCAGAGCACCCCTGAATGTCCCCGCTGTGGCGGGCAGACGCTGCGGCAGCGGGGACTGGGGACACAGCAGGTGGAGCGCCTGCTTGGTGAAAGGTTTCCTCGTGCGCGCATCGCGCGGATGGACGTGGACACGACCAGCGGCAAGTGGTCGCATGCGCGGATCCTGGACAGCGTCGCCTCGGGCGAGGTCGACATTCTGCTCGGTACCCAGATGATCGCGAAGGGGCTCGATTTCCCGAACGTGACGCTGGTCGGCGTAGTGGACGCGGATGTCGGGATAAACCTCCCGGACTTCCGGGCCTCGGAGCGCGCGTTCCAGTTGATCAGCCAGGTCGCGGGGAGGGCCGGTCGCGGCCCGCGCGGCGGGGAAGTGTTCATTCAGACACGCGTCCCCGGACATCATGCAGTGCGCCACGCGCTGACGCACGACTACCATGCGTTCGTGAAGACCGAGCTGGAGAGCCGACGAGAGCCTGCGTACCCGCCGTACGTGCGCCTGGCGAACATCGTCGTGAGCGGGACCGAGCAGGGCCCCACGGCCGATCTGGCGCTCGCCGCCGCGAGATGGTTGCGCGAGCTCATCGAGCACAGCAGGAACACCGAGGTCACGCTCGTCGGCGCCGCTCCGTCGGCGATTGAGAGGATTCAGAGCCGGTGGCGGTGGCACCTGCTGCTGAAGAGCGCGTCACCCGGCCCTCTCACCGGGATACTGCGATACTTCTCCGAGCACTTCGCGGCGCCTCCGAAGGTGCAGTTGCGCATCACTGTCGACCGCGATCCGGTCACGCTCCTGTAGTCGCCCGGTCGTATCTTTCCCGCCGTGAGATCACTCCAGTCCGCACGTTTCAGCGACCCCCGGCAGGGACATGCACCGGATTCCACCCCGGCCACGGGCGCAGCGCAATGAACGAGGTGACGCAGAGGTTCCTGCGGACGATCGCCGAACGGGTTCCGCCGCATTCGGTCAGTGAGGTGCGCCTCTTTCCCGCTATTCGGCAGGGACAATGGGAAACCGGCGTCGCAGTCGTAGCCGCGGTGCCGGAACTCGAAGCGGCGCTTCATGAGCGACACACGGTGTACACCGCGCGATATCGCCTGGCGGTGAAAGGGCCGGAGCGAGGGAAGTGGGAGTTTGAGATTCGGGCGGACGCCGACGCGCCGCTGGTGACGGTGGATGCGGTCGTCGCTGGCGTCATGGACCGGTCAGGAGAAGCCTTCGAGCCGGAGCGGATCCCAGCCGCTGCATTCAGGACAATCGTCGAAGGCGGCGTGACACTCGACGGAGCCTAGGTCTCGGCGGAATCGAGCTCCGGCGCCTGCAGCGAGTCGAGCTGGCGCAGCATTTCCGCGATCGGGACTGGCTTCACCAGTACAACACGACAGCCTGCCTCGAGACAGCGGGCGCGCGTTGCCTCGTCGGCATGACCGGTGAGCGCGAGCACGACCATCGACAATGATTGCGTCCACTCCCTTGCGAGCTCCAGGCCGTCACCATCGGGGAGAGCAATATCCAGGAGAACGATGTCCGGGTACCGCTGAGCGACGGCGCGTCTTGCGGACTCAATGCTGTCGGCGGCTGTCACCTCGTAGCCGTGCTCCTCGAGAAGAAGCCGCAGTGCGTCCACGACGAGTGTGCTGTCCTCGATGAGGAGCACATGCCGGCGCGAATGCGGTGAGCGAATGGTCAGGACGATTCTCTGGTCGGAAACACGAGCCGTGACTCGGGAATTGCGAAGAAGAACCTGCTGCCTTCACCGAGCTCGCTCTCGAGCCACACGCGGCCGCCGTGAAGCCCGACGAGCTGACGGACGATTGTAAGGCCGAGGCCCGTCCCATGATGCCCTCGCGACGCCGAGGAGTCTACCTGGGCGAACTCGCGGAATACCAGATCGTGGTTCTCTGAGGCTATCCCGATGCCCGTGTCGCCGATCTCGAATACGAGCTCCTCCCCGGCAGCGCCACGCTCCAGCTTGACGGTGATCCAGACCTTGCCGCCCTCATCGGTGAATGCTATCGCGTTGCCCAGGAGGTTGCCGATCACGTGCGCGATCCTGTCGCGATCTGCGCGAAGCCGTGGAAGCCCGGGGGCGAGTCGCTGCTCGAAGGCGAGCGCCTTTTTTTCCAACAGCGAGGCATTCACGCTGCGCACCTGCTCAATGAGCGGCTCTACGTCAAACTCAGTGATCGACAGCGTCAGCTGGTTGGCCGTGCCCTTCACGTACACCAGGATCTCGTTGACCATCGTCAGAAGCTGCCTGCCCCCTGTGATGATCCCTTCCACGCTGGCCCGCTGCTTCTCCGTCAGTTCGCCAAGGAGCCCGTCACGCAGAATCTCTGCGTGGGTGATCATCGCCGACAGCGGTGTCCGCAGATCGTGCGAGACATTGGAGAGGAAACGCGTCTTGAGAGAGTCGCGAAGCCGCAGCTCGTCGAGAGCTGTGAGCAGCTCCGCAATACGCCGCTCGATCGCGGCGGCGGCGTCAGTATGACGGTCGAGCACTGTCGGGGAATCAGGCATGTGCGCCAGCAATTGTACTGGTACCCACGCCGGATGCCAACTCACCGGCTTCCTTAATCGCCTCTACCAGCCGTTGCCGCTGAACGGGCGTGCAGTATTCGCCTCGCGCCGCCGCCGTCAGGTTCGTGTGTGTTCCGGCGTCCAATATCCGGCCCTCGCGCTCTCTTCACGATTGGTAGCCTCGCGGCGATCGTTTTGCTGGCAGCACTGTTCTCTTGCTTCTGGGGAACGCAGGCAAGCGCCTGACGGAGATCAGCGAACGCCGGGCCCCCGATGGGTACCCCGTCGAGAAGGATCGTTCCTCCCGGGGTTGTGCCGGCGCACCAGCAGGTCGAGCAGTGCGTCATCCCGCTTCCCGTAGCGTCGCGATGGCAAGCGTTTGTCCCGCCGCTGGCGCTGGAGTTCACCCCTGCCCGGAGGGCCAGGGACCGGGCTTGCCAGCGCCGTAGAATTGACGATGGGCGCCGGCCAGGCATTGAACGATTTCCGGTAAGGGCGGTAATATTGGAGTAGTCGCCGAAGGGGGCGCATGGGTGGCAAATGGATTGCCCCTCCTCTGACGAAGCGCGCTTTCGCGCGCCGCCCCTTTGCGATCAGGATTCGGAGGACCAGATGTTCAAGTACATGGGACGCTTCTCGTTGTCGCTCCCGCTGGTGCTCGCGCTCGCGGTCGGTGCGTGCCGCGACAGCGGCGACGACCAGCTTGCAATGGATACATCCCTTAACCGTGATCTCGAGCTGGCCAACATCGACACGATGGCTCAGCCCGCGCTGACTGACGTTCCGGCTGCCGTTGAGCCGGCGCCCGTTGCTACGGCACCGGCACCGCGCGCAACCACGCCCCCACGCACAACCACTCCACCACGCACAACCACTCCACCACGCACGCCGACCCCGGCACCCGCGACGACGACTCCCAGCGGAAACATCGTCACGACGACCCCGGGCGGCGCCTCTGAGAGCCGTGCGGGCGTCATTCCCGCCGGATCGACAATCAACCTCAGCAGTGGCTCGCGCATCTGCACAAACACGCACAGCGTTGGGCAGACGTTCACGGCCACCGTCTCCAACACCGTGACGGGCTCCAATGGCTCAGCGATTCCGGCCGGAGCGACCGCAGTGGTTGAGATCACCTCACTGAGCCGCAGCGAGAACGTCAACGACCCCATCGATGTAGGGCTTCGCGTTCGCTCGGTCACCTTCGGCGGGCGCACCTACCCGGTGAGCGCGACGACCTCGTCTGCAGCGGTTGAGCGGGTTCGCAGCACGACCGCGTCGAAGGACGCACAGAAGGTCGGCACGGGGGCGGTCATCGGCGCCATCGCCGGTCAGATCCTCGGCAAGGACACTCGTTCGACGGTTGCTGGTGCGGCTGTTGGAGCGGCCGCCGGCGCCGGAGCCGCTGTGGCGACAGCGAACTACGAGGGCTGTGTGCCGACAGGTGGACGCATCACCATCACGCTGAACTCGGCAACTGAAGTGCTGGTCTGATCACCGACCTCCGGTAATGCAGAGGCCCGCGGCGTGAGTCGCGGGCCTTTGTCTTACTCGTGCCTGCTGCCCGTCAGTACCCGGCGCTGAGCTCACCAAATCGGGGGTCAACGATCGCCTCCCAGCCTCGCGGCCCGCGTCCGATCGCAACGGCCCTTCCCATGTATGGCAACGTGTCGGGACGGTATGGAGCCAGCGTATGACCGATCGCCTGCAGGGAATCGATCACCGCGGGGTGGAAGCCGCCGAGCTCGTAGCGCAGCTGATCCGGAGAGCCCTGGTGGTGGACCCGGGGGGCGCTGATCGCGTCGGTGACGGACATGCCATGGTCCACGACATTGGTCACGAGCTGCAGCACGTTGCTGATGATTCGCGGCCCGCCACGCGAACCGGCCACCAGGAGGAGTTGCTGCTGGCCGTCGAGCAGAATGAAAGGCGTCATGGAGCTGAGCGGCCGCTTCCCGCCGGCTATTGCGTTGGCTTCGCCGCTGACGAGCCCCCACTGATCCTCGCGACCGGGCTGCGCCGCGAAATCGTCCATTGTATCGCTGAGAAAGATGCCGGACTCGCTCACGAAGGCACCTGAGCCGAACAGGTTGTTGATCGTCGTCGTCGCCGCGACGGCATTTCCCCACTCATCCACCACCGACCAGTGCGTGGTCTCCAGCTCTTCGCGCGCCGCATGGCGCGTGAGCTCACCCGTAGGGGTCGCGCGCTCAAACGAAATGGTGGCTGCGAGCGCGGAGGCACGTGCACGATCCCGCATCGCGGCCACCGCTGCAGCCGCGGTCGTGGCAGGGTCCCCGAGCTGCGCCCGATCCACGAACGCGCGCTGCAACGCACTGGCGGTCGCATGCAGTGACCGCGCGCTGCCGAAGGGGGCTGACGGCCCCAGCGCTTCCAGGATCATCAGCGCCTGACCGGCAGTCAGCAGCCCCGACGACGGAAGGGGAGCACCGATCATCGTGTATCCGCGATACTGCACAGCGACCGGCTCACGCCATATCGCCTCGTAGTTCGCGAGATCGCTTGCATCCAGGAGTCCCCCGCCACGCCGGACATCCGCGGCGATCTCCGCCGCGATCGGCCCGCGATAAAACGCTGAAGCACCGCCGGCCGCGATGCGCCTCAGCGTGCGCGCCAGCGCCGGCTGGCGCAGTGTGTCACCTTCGGCGAGAGGCCGTCCGTCCGGGACGAGCAGATCGCGCGCAGCGAAGCGCTCCAGCTTCCGGCGATATTGCACGATCGAGAGCGCCAGCAGGGAATCCACCACGAACCCCGCCTCAGCGAGCCGGATCGCAGGCGCGATCACCGTAGCGAGAGGGAGCGAGCCGTGCCGCTCCAGCGCGGCCGTAAGCCCCGCAACCATCCCTGGAACTGAAACTGCTCCGTATCCCAGCGTGGAGGACAGCCGGTCGCTTCGCTCAGGACTGAACATGTCGCGTGTCGCTGCAGCGGGCGCCGTCTCCCGGAAATCCAATGCTGTCGTGGTGAAGTTGCGGGACGTACCTGATCCGGCAGCATCCCCGCCCATCCTGATCACCATGAAGCCACCACTCCCCAGGCTTCCCGCTTCGGGATGGGTTACGGCGAGCACAAACCCCGTTGCGACCGCCGCATCGATGGCATTACCGCCCTGCTGCAGGATCTCAACGCCTGCAACGCTGGCGAGGTGGCTGTTGCTCGAGACAGCGGCACGCTCGGCGGTGAACGGCCTCGCCCGCGCGCGTAGCTCCCACTCCGGCTGGAATCGCGTGTTCCCGACAGCCGCAGGCGCCGGGGCCTGGGGGGAGCAGCTGGAGAGCGCGACGACGGCGGCGCCGAGCATGGCTCGCCACTGCCAGATCACAACCGGCGGTCGGCCGGTCACGTCAGCGGCGCCGCGGCCTCGTCGGCGGTGCGTTGCCGCCGAGTCCGAACCGGAGGCTCAGGCGTGTGTTGCCGAAGCGCATGTTGTTGCTCGCTCCGCTCGGCGTGCCCCGTGACTCATGAAGATTGAATCCATACTCCTGCACGAGATTGATCGCGGACCGTGGCCCAAGTGAGTAACCGAATCCGTAGGCGAAGATGAATCCGAAATCCCTCTCGGCCGAGGTGGGCGCCAGCTCAGCTCCGTCTGAATCCCGCTTGAAGTTCTGGTAGCTGGCCACACCCACGCCTGCCTCGATCACCTGGTGGAACCCCGCGCCGCCTCCGGCGTGAAACAGCGCATACAGCGACATGATATCCACTTTGGCGTCACATGAAGCGCAGGTCTCGCCATCGAGGTCGGGGATCGTTGCAAAGGTGCTGTACTGGATTGGAGCGCGCACGAACGTGCCGGCGAGGCCGTACGACATGCCACCGCGAAGGGCGCGCTCGAGAGTCACACGGTACTGTGCGCTGGTGGTGCTCCCGAAATCCCAGGTGCTACCGGTCTTGCCGTCGGCGACTTCACCCGCGTTGAATGCGCCGACTCCGATGCTGAACCAGCCAGTCGGCTCGCGCTGCACAGGGTAGAACTGCGCCTCCGCCACTGCTGGGAGAACGACGAGCAGGCCTGCACCTACGAACGAGATACGCTTCACGTCAGTGGCTCCTTGTGTTGTAGCGCCTCAGAGCGCCGGATAAGTTACCCCCGTGACACCTCCCGCGATCCGCGCACCCGTCTAGAATCAGCTCCTTGCTCGATCCGCGAGAAACGGAGCGGCGCAACCCGCGCACAACTGCCATCGATCTGGCGACGCCCCTCGAGATCGTCGATCTGATCAATGCAGAAGACCGCACGGTCGCCGGGATCGTGGGTTCTCAGCGGGAGTCGATCGCGCGCGCCATGTCGCTCGCCGAGGAGTCCTTTCGGGCGGGAGGGCGGCTGATCTACGTGGGGGCGGGAACGTCCGGCCGGCTTGGCGTACTGGATGCGAGTGAGATTCCTCCGACGTTCGGTGCACCGCCCGAGCTGGTCCAGGGCGTGATCGCAGGGGGTCTCCCCGCGCTCACCCGCTCGCAGGAAGGCGCGGAGGATGTGGAGAGCGACGGAGCGGCCGCCATGGACGAGCGCGGAGTCGGGCCGTCCGATTTTGTCATCGGAATTGCGGCGTCGGGGACGACTCCCTACGTCCGTTCCGCGCTCGTGCGTGCGAGGGAAAAGGGAGCTCGCACCGGTATCCTCGCGTGCTCGCCACCGTCGGACGAAGTGCTGCAGCTGGTGGATGTCGCCATCCTGCCGATCGTCGGGCCGGAGGTGGTCACGGGTTCGACGCGAATGAAAGCCGGAACCGCAACCAAACTTGTCCTCAACACGATCACGACTGGTGCGATGGTCCGGCTGGGCAAGACGTACGGCAACCTCATGGTCGATCTGCAGGCGACGAACGCGAAGCTGCGCGACCGCAGTGAGCGCATACTGATGGTGGTTTGCGGGCTGAGCCGCGATGACGCGCGCGCACTGCTGGACAGGGCGGGGAAACGCGTCAAGACGGCGATCGTGATGCACAAGCTCGGAACATCGCGCGAGGAGGCCGAGCGCACTATCGAGCAGGGAGGCGGTGTCATCCGCCGCGTCATACCTGAACCGCCGCCTCCGGTCGAGTGAGCACCTCATTCCCTGACTGGTCGCCTGCAATAGTCGTCGGGTTGATGTCGGGCACTTCGCTCGACGGGATCTCGGCTGCAGCGGTCCGCTTCACCCCGTCGGGCAGCCGCATCAGACCGGATCTGCTCGCGTACGTCAGCGTGCCCTATACCGCCGATCAGCGCGCACGGCTTACAGTGGCACTCACTGGCGCGTCGGCGGCCGAGTACTGCCGCCTCGCATTCGATCTGGGCGAATGGCTGGCCGGTGCAGCGAAACAGGCCATCATCGAATCCGGAGCGGCACGGTCGGAGATTGCAGCGATTGCATCGCACGGCCAGACCGTCTGGCACGAGGCCGGGCATTCCACGTGGCAGCTGGGCGAGTCCGCCGTGATCGCGGAGGTGACCGGCGTGCCCGTGATATCCGACTTCCGCGTCGGGGATGTTGCGGCTGGCGGGCAGGGAGCGCCCCTCGTCCCCATAGCGGACGCGATGCTCTTCGCCAGCGGCAGTCGCTGGCGCGCGCTGCAGAACATCGGCGGCATCGGCAACGTGACCGTCGTTCCTCCCGGGGGAGACCTCACGGGTGTACGGGCGTTCGACACCGGTCCGGGAGTCGTGCTCCTCGACGGGGTCGTCCGTCAGCTGTGGCCGGAGATGTCGTACGACGTGGATGGGATGCTCGCCGCGGCAGGTACCTCTGTGCCCGACATCGTTGCTGAGCTGATGGGCCACCCGTACTTCGCAGAGGAGCCGCCGAAGTCCACCGG
Organism: uncultured Gemmatimonadaceae bacterium; assembly: GCA_964577965.1. GTDB lineage: Bacteria > Gemmatimonadota > Gemmatimonadetes > Gemmatimonadales > Gemmatimonadaceae > DASUUI01. The sequence goes on from CAZOAT010000020.1 coordinate 25,709, forward strand.
CCGCGAGCTGTTCACGCCGGCGTACGTGGGGAGCTTCATCGACAAGTGCAGAGCAGCCGGTGCGGCAGATGAGGACATCGTCGCTACGGCCGTGCTGCTGACCGCGCGCAGCATCGCGGATTCCTACAACCGTTTCATCCCGGAGCCAGTGGACGAAGTGCTGGTCTCGGGTGGTGGGGCGAAGAACCCTGCCCTGATGGCCGATCTGGAGCGCGAGATCACCCCCCGGACACTGGTTTCTTTCGATCGGGAGTACTTCGACGGGGAGGCGAAGGAGGCGGTGGCATTCGCGTTGCTCGGGTATCTCCACCTGATGCGCTCTCCCGGCAACGTTCCTTCGGCTACCGGCGCCCGCGGTCCACGCGTGCTCGGCAAGTACACTCCGGCATGAACGCCGCGGCGCTGCTCGTCCCGGCACTTCGCTGGGACAGGGAGACGGGCTTCAGTCAGCAGCGCCCAGTCATCGAAAAGGCCATCGAGCTCGGCGCAGGCGGATACATCATCTTCGGAGGCACCGGCTCGGAGGTGCTCGAGCTCACGACCGAGCTGCGTGAGCGTTCGCATGGTCCGCTCCTTATTGGCGCCGACCTCGAACGGGGCGCGGGGCAGCAGTTCTCCGGCTGCACGGGCCTGCCCCCGCTGGCGGCGCTCGGCTCGCTTGGCGACGCGGACGTCATGCGTCAGGCAGGAGCTGTGACAGCGCGCGAGGCGCGCGGGCTTGGCATCAACTGGGTGTATGCGCCGGTGATGGACCTCGACAGCGAGCCGGAGAATCCCATCGTCGGCACGCGTGCGATCAGCGGCGACGCGGCCAGAGTCGCACGCCTGGGCGTTGCGTGGATAGAAGGATGCCAGTCTGCCGGCGCGCTTGCCTGCGCGAAGCATTTTCCGGGACACGGACGCACGACCGCCGACTCGCATGCGGAACTGCCTGTCGTGAGCGCGCCTGCGGAGCTCCTCGATCGTGAGGACATGCGCCCCTTCCGCAGGGCAATAGAGTCCGGCGTCGCGTCGGTGATGTCCGCACACGTTGCGTTCCCCGCGCTGGACGACTCCGGCGCGCCGGCCACACTCTCGGAGAAAATCCTTCGCGGACTGCTGCGCGACCGGCTCGGATTCGACGGCCTGATCGTGACGGACGCGCTGATCATGGCGGGAGTGCTGCAGAACGAGACTGAAGCACGGGCGTCCGTCCGCGCACTGGCCGCCGGATGTGATCTGCTGCTGTACCCTCAGGAACTGGAGGCGGTTGCTCAGGAGATCGACAGAGCGCTCGCAAGGGGCGAGCTGCAGAGGTCAGCTGTTGAAGCTTCGCTTGCGAGACGGCTGCACTGGGCGGAGTGGGCCGAACAGCGGGAACCGGTGGCGCTGGCCCGTCAGCCGCTCGAGTGGGCTCGTGAGATCGCGTGCCGCGTCGTCCACGAGGTTGCGGAGGGCGTCCCTGCGCTCGGCGAGCAGATCCGCCTCACGGTCATCGATGACGACCTGGGCGGGCCGTATCCGCCGCCTTCGCGGGAGACCTTCCGAGAGCGTTTGCAGGAGCTTGGCGTGCATGCAATTGAGGACGCCGGCGCTGATCACGAGAAATCCGTTCACGTCATAGCGCTGTACGGCGACATACGCGCGTGGAAGGGAAGACCGGGGTATTCCGGGGATGCGCTTCGGCGTGTCCATGAGGCGGTGGCGTCCAGTCAGGAGGCGCGCACCGTCCTGATGCAGTTCAGTCATCCGCGGCTGGCACAGCAGATCGATGCAGGTGTCCCGATGGCGTGCGCGTGGGGTGGTGAGGAACCGATGCAGCGCGCCGCCGCGGAGTGGCTGGTCAACCGCTGCCGGAGTAGCTGACTATGCGTGGCTTGGACTGGATGGTCGTGGTTGCGTACATGCTGCTCACCGTCGGGCTCGGAGTGTTCCTGGCTCGCAGGGCCTCCGGCAGCATGGCGGATTTCTTCGTCGGCGGCCGCAACATCAAATGGTGGCTCGCGGGTACTTCGATGGCCGCCACCACGTTCTCCATAGACACTCCGCTGTACGTCGCGGGCGTTGTCGGCAATCGAGGCATTGCCGGCAACTGGGAGTGGTGGGCCTACGGGCTCGCACATGTGATCATGATCTACATGTTCGCGCGGCTGTGGCGCCGCGCCGAGATCGTGACGGACAACGAGCTGACCGAACTGCGCTACGGCGGCCGGCCAGCCGCGACGCTCCGCGCAGTGAAGGGTTTTCTGTTCGCCGTCGTGATTGGGTCGATAGGCGCCGGATACGCGATGCTCGCGATGGTGAAGGTCGTTGATGCGTTGCAGATCTTCCCGAGCCTCGGCATTGAGGTCGGCGACAACGGTAAGATGTGGGCGATCGTCGGGATCAGCGTCCTCGTTCTGCTTTACGCGAGCGCGGCCGGCCTTTGGGGCGTTGTCGCCACCGATTTCTTTCAGTTCATCCTGGCGCTGGTCGGCGCTCTGATCGTGGCCGGCGCGGCGGTGGCGCACGTGGGTGGCATCGGGCCGTTGGTCGAGGCGGCACAGCGGATCACGGAATTCGACGTGATGTCGTTCACTCCGCTGGATTTCGGTGGTGATGGGCTGGTGTCGTTTTCCCGGACGGCGGGGATCACCGCCAGCACCTTCTTCGCGTACGTCACGGTGCTGTGGTGGGCGTTCCGCCGTTCAGATGGCGGCGGTGAGTTCATTCAGCGACTGTCGTCGGTGCCGAACGAGGGTGACGCGGAGAAAGCCGCATGGTTTTTCAACATCATGCATTACGTCGTGCGTACCTGGCCGTGGATCATCGTCGGCCTCGTCGCGCTCGTGGTGTATCCCGAGCTGGAGGATCGCGAGCTCGGCTACCCGAGGCTGATGCTCGACTTCCTCCCAGTTGGCCTGCTCGGACTCGTGGTTGCTTCACTGCTCGCGGCGTTCATGAGCACGATGTCCACGCTCATCAACTGGAGCGCTTCGTACATGACCAACGATCTGTACGGGCGCTTCCTGCGTCCTGAGGCAAGTCAGAAGGAGCTTGTGCTCGCGGCACGGGTCTCGTCGGCGGTGGTGACTGCCATAGCCGCGTATGCCGCCTTTCAGGCGGACAGCATCGCGACCGTTTACCGGCTGATTCTGGCGATCGGCACGGGCCCGGGGCTGGTGCTGATCCTCAGGTGGTACTGGTGGCGGATCAACGCCTGGGCCGAGCTGGCGGCGATGCTCGGTGGCTTCGTGGTCGGGTTTCTCACGTCTGTGGACAATCCGATATACACGCTGAAGATCGAGGATTTCGGCAACAGGTTGTTCGTTACAGCGGGCGTAACGCTGCTCATCTGGGTCCCGGTCATGTTGCTCACGCGACCGGAATCGGACGCGAAGCTCGACTCATTTTATCGGCGCGTCCGGCCGGGCGGCCCCGGGTGGAGACGGCAGCGTGAGCGGACCGGTGAGCCTGCGGCGCAGGACCTTCCGCGCGACATTCAGCGGGTGTTCGCGGGCGTGCTGATCCTGTTCGGCCTGATGTTCGCCGTCGGATCGATCGTACTCCTGCGGTGGGGCACGCTGCCGGGAACGCTCGTGGCGGCTCTCGTGGGATTCGTCTGGCTGCGCCGGCTCGGCCCCTCGATCATCGAGCCTGCGAGCGGAGACCCAGAACCGCCACCAGCGGCCGCCGCGCCAGGCTAGTAGGGAACGGTGTCGAGCCTGAGGGTGTCGAGCGGAATGGACGGGCGGGTGTCCATCGGTGGTGCCGGGACCACGACCGAATCAACCGGTGGCTCCGGCGGCGGTGCCGTGCGAGGCGGCGGAGCCGAGATCGCGGCGGATGAAACGTTCGGCCTCGGAACCGAAACCACCGGGTTCGCTGGAACGTCGGGCACGGGCTCGACCTCCGGCGCGACAGGCGGCAGCGAATCGGCGATCGCGCGGTCGGCCGCTGGATCGCGGGAGCGACAGGCGAGCAGTGCGACGGCCAGCCCGGCGAAGCACAAAAGGTGCAAGGGTGATCGCAATGCCATCTCCTAAGTGTTCAGATACGCTCACGTCGCAGCAAGTGGGGCAACCAAGGATGTCGAACACCAGCCGCAGGATTCCGTTCATCGCACTGAGCGCCGCGCTGCTCGCGGGTGCCGCGTGCGCGCCGGCTCCAGCGACGGCTCCGGTCCCCGAACTAGTGCCTGCAGCCGCCCGCCCGCCGGCGCCGATCAATCCGAACCTGCCCGCGATGCCTCTGGCGACGGGTCCGCTGGAGATCAACGTCGTTTACCCGAGGGCGGGGGCGACCGTCGGCTCCACCGACTCGGCGTTCATATTCGGCTCCGTTGGGCATGGGGAGGCATTCCTCACCATCAACGACGTGCCGGCGCCAGTGTGGCCGAACGGTGCGTTCATGGCCTTCCTCCCGGTGCCACCGCGAGAGAACCCTTGGTATGATCTGCGTGCGACGGTTGGAGCTGAGTCCGCGCAGGTGAGGCATCAGGTTGCGCTTCCGCCGGAGCCTGGCCCCGATACTGGAGTAGTCACAGTTCCGCCGCCTGACACCGTTTCCGGCCGGTGGGCAATTGTCTCACCGCCGGCCGCTACTGATCCCGATCGGGTCGTCTGGGGCCCGGCTGTGCCAGATCCGGAAACGACCCGTTTCTTCTTTCTCCCGGGCACTGCTGTTCGCGTAACTGGACAGGCAGGTGACAGACTGCGGGTCGCGCTCGATGAGGGCCAGGAGGTCAGCCTTCCGGTCGCCGATCTCGTCCTGGAACCAGCCGGCGTGACGCCACCCGTGCGGCGGGCGGGTGCGCTTCGTGTGGCGCCCGCCGCAGAGTGGGTGGACCTCAGCATCCCCGTCGGCAGCGCGCCCCCGTACCTTTTCTCCAGCGACAGCAGTGTGCTGCAGCTGACTCTGTATGGGACGACATCGTCGCAGCCCGGCGATACCACTGGGCAGAGCCGCGGCACGCAGGTAAACGATCCCCTGCTCGTCACTGTTGAACACGCCCACACCGCGACGCGCTCGACCTATCGCTTCGTTCTCAGCAGGAGCGTGTATGCCTACGCTCCGCAGTGGCGCGATGGCGAGTTCGTCGTGCGGATCAGGCGTCACCCGCAGATCGACGCCGCCTCACCGCTGCGGGGGCTTACGATCGCGATTGATCCCGGTCACCCGGGGCTCGCCGGTGAATCACCCGGCGCGACCGGACCGACGGGGCTGCGCGAGCCCGAGGCCGTGCTCGCGATAGGGCTGCGGCTGCGTGACATGCTTGCACAGCGCGGCGCCAGGGTGGTGATGACCCGAGCGACGGACGAGCCCGTACCGCTGAATGCTCGAGCGGCGATCGCTGCGCGCGAGAACGCGCACGCGCTGATCTCGGTACATCTGAACGCCGTCCCCGACCACGTGAATCCATTCGAGGCGCACGGTACCAGCACCTACTTCTGGTATCCGCATTCCCGCCACCTGGCAGAGACGACCCACGAGGCGCTGCTCCGCCACCTGCACCTGCAGGATCTTGGTGTGCTGCGCGAGAATTTCGCGGTCATCCGGAATCCGTGGATGCCTTCGATCCTGCCGGAAGGCGCGTTCATCATTATGCCGGATCAGGAGCACGCGCTCCGCACGCCGGAATACCAGGAGGCGTACGCCAGAGCCATGCTGGAGGGGTTGGAGGCGTACTTCCGGGAGATCGCAGCCGGCCGGTAACCCGGCCGTGTCCATCTGCTGTGCGGGTGCTGGGGCGGGTGCTGCCGCCCATTCCCGAGCGCGCTGGCTTGCTTTCCCGACCACCGCACAGAGATTCGTGATGTGGAAAGGGTAACTCTCGACAGGGCAACCGTTTACATTACCACTGGCGCGGAATCACGAATGCCTTTAGGTTGCCCGCCCGCGTTTGGACTACACACTTTGGTCTCAAACCCTTTTCATTCGCATTGCTGATCACTTCCACTCCCGAATTCCCACCGGGAAAGCTTGAAAGGAGAGCCGCCGACATGCCATCCAACCCCGCTCCAGCTTCGCCAGCGCAACTCACCCAGAACGCGCGCACAGTGATCGAGAAGCGCTACCTGGTGAGAGACGCGAGTGGGAAGCCGGTGGAGCGGGCCGAGGACATGTTCTGGCGGGTCGCCGCCACAGTGGCCGAAGCCGACCGACGTTATGGCGCGAGCGACGGCGGCGTCCAGGCGGTGGCGGAGGAGTTCTATGGGCTCATGACGGAGCGGCGGTTCGAGCCGAACTCACCAACGCTGATGAACGCCGGCCGCCCGCTGGGCCAGCTGTCAGCGTGTTTCGTGCTGCCGGTGGAGGATGCGCTGTCCAACGGGCAGAATGGCATCTATGACACGCTGCGCTCCATGGCGCTCATACACCAGTCGGGTGGCGGTACCGGTTTCAGCTTTTCCAAGCTGCGCCCCAAGGGATCGATGGTGCGTTCCACGACGGGTGTGGCTTCGGGTCCGATCTCTTTCATGAAGCTGTACGACGCGTCCACTGACGCGGTGAAGCAGGGTGGCACGCGTCGCGGAGCGAACATGGGAATCCTGCGCGTCGACCACCCCGACATCATGGATTTCATCGCCTGCAAGGAAGACCTCACTCAGGTGACTAACTTCAACATCTCCGTCGCCGTGACCGACAAGTTCATGGACGCCGTCAAGGCGGGAACGAGTTACGACCTGATCGATCCGTCGGACGGCGCGGTCACCGGCCAGCTCGACGCGCGCATGGTGTGGGATCGGATGATCGACGGCGCGTGGCGGACCGGCGAACCTGGATGCTTTTTCATCGACGCCGCCAACCGGCAGAACCCGGTCCCGCATATCGGGCAGTACGAGGCAACAAACCCCTGCGGTGAGCAGCCGCTTCTGCCGTATGACGTCTGCAACCTCGGCTCGATCAACGTCGGGTACTACGCCCGCGAGGGCGTGATGGACTGGGATGCGCTCGCCGCGGACATCTACCTGTCAGTCCACTTCCTCGACAACATCATCGACGTCAACAAGTATCCGCTGCCGGAGATCGACGCTCTGTCGAGGCGCATCCGACGGATCGGTTTCGGGATCATGGGCTTCGCGGACGCGCTGGTACGGCTCGGTATCCCGTACGATTCAGAAGAGGGCGTGGAGTTCGGGCGGAAGCTGCAGGAGTTCGTGGACGTCGAGTCCAAGAAGGAGAGCGAGCGCCTTGCCGATGAGCGTGGCCCGTTTCCCGAGTGGGCGCGCTCCATCTGGGGCCCGGATGAGACCTGTGCCCGCGACGAACGCGGCCGCCGGATTCGCCCGATGCAGATGCTGCGCAATTGCAACGTCAACACGATCGCTCCCACGGGGACGATCTCGATCATCGCGGGCTGTTCATCTGGGATCGAGCCGCTCTTCGCCGTCGCGTTCATGCGAAATCAGGCCGGCGTCATGATGCCGGACGTGAATGAGGATTTCGTTGTGCTGGCGAAGAAGGAAGGCTGGCACTCCGAGGAGCTGATGGAGCGGATCGCGCGTGAGGGCCACATCCACTTTCCCGAGGTTCCGGAGAAGTGGCAGCGCGTGTTCGTCACCGCGCACGACATCACCCCCGAGTGGCATGTCCGGATGCAGGCAGCTTTCCAGGAGCACTGCGACTCGGCGATCTCGAAGACGACCAACTTTCCCTACACTGCCACACCGGAAGACGTCCGTGCGATCTACGAGCTGGCGTTCGACCTCGGATGCAAGGGTGTGACGGTGTACCGCGACGGCTCCCGGGACAACCAGGTGCTCTCGACCGGAGCGACTGAGAAGGCGAAGGCTGCGCGCGAGGGTGGCGACACGCGCACGGAGAAGGGCGACCTGCACGGCACCATCACCGAGCTGCACGCCGAAGTGGAACGACTCAGGAAGGCGCTGTTCGACGCCGAGGCTGAGAACCTGCAGCGGCGGAAGAAACGCGCACGGCCGGACGCGCTGCGTGGGACGACGATGCGGATGGAGACCCCCCTCGGCACCATGTTCGTCAACGTCACTGAGGATGAGAAGGGGCAGCCGTTCGAAGTGTTCATCAACCTCGGCAAGGCGGGCGGTGCGGCGATGGCCGACGTCGAAGCGATGGGGCGCCTCATCTCACTCTCGCTGCGCTCCGGTATTCCGCTCCAGGAAGTTCACAAGCAACTCCGCGGAATCGCCTCGGACCGCGCGACGGGAATGGGGCCGAACAAGGTCCTGTCAGTGCCGGACGCCATCGGCATAGCGATCGAGAACTGGCTGCGGCAGAAGCAGGGTGTGCAGCAGGATCTCCTCGCGCAGGGGACCGGGAGCGAGGAGTCTGCTCCAGCCCCGGTCACGATGCGGGCAACTGATTCGGGCGCCCATGCCGAGTATGCTTTCGACGCGTTTAATGGCGACAAGACTATGATCGGCACGTGTCCGGACTGCGGCTCGTCGCTCGAGTACGCTGAGGGATGCGCGAAGTGTCACGTCTGCGGCTTCAGCGAGTGCGGGTGACCAGCTGAGGCGGGCCAGGTGGATAGCGGCGTCCAATTCGGGCGCCGTTTCCATTTGCAAAAACACTTGCCCAAACCTCAGAACAGTGGGGTATTAGAGGCATGGACAAGAAGAAGCTGGAAGCGCTCGCCAGAAAGAACGCCGCCAAGGCGGCACCCACGCCCGGGAAGAAGACGTTCGGCAAGAAGTACGATCCGAACCGTCCCGACGACCCCCAGGACGAGGCGACGCTCGAGGACATGGAAGCAAACGCGCGCTTCTTCGCCGAGATGAAGAAGCGGGAGTTCTAGCTTCACCGGCTGGTCGCGCGTCTGGTATGACGTGCGGGCGCTGTCGGCGCCAATCAGTGCGACCCTGCGGCTGAACCGGGTGTACCACGGCGGATGGCAGTCCCACACCCATACCTACAGAACTCATGAGAACCATCACTCGTCTGCTGTTCGCGGCTTCTACCGCACTCATTCTCACGGCTCCGGCGCTGCAGGCGCAGGCCCGCTCCCCTCTGGGTATCGATCGCACCCGAAGCCACCTTGGCATCGTTACGGTCAATCCGATCGCCATTCTCGCCGGCGCCATCAACGGCGACGTGGAGCTGAACTTCGCACCCGGCTTCACCGGAGCGGTCAGCGGGACCAACTGGCCCGATGAGTACTCGTCTGTCGATTTCACATTCCGGTACTATCCTGCGGAGATCAATCCGGCGGGCTTTTCCGTAGGCGCAAGCATCGGCCGCGTCAACTGGAACCCGGACAACGACGGCCACGAGCTGACCAAGGGCCCCACCGTGGGTTTCCATGTCGGCTACAACTGGATCCTCGGTCGCAGCGAGCGGCTGGCAATCGCAACGGGGATCGGTGCGAAGCGTGTCTTCGCCAGCCGCGACCGCTATCCCAACAGGCAGGAACTGCTGCCTTCCGGCCGCTTTGGGGTGGGGGTCGC
>CAZOAT010000020.1:35191-38098 GCA_964577965.1 uncultured Gemmatimonadaceae bacterium
AACCGTGCGGTACCGCGGGGCTCACGCTCCCTGCCGGCTTCTGCGCGACGATCTTCGCTGACTCCGTTGGCAGCTCCCGCCACCTCGTGGTGGCGGCTAACGGTGACGTGTTCGTGGCGATCCAGCGTGGGCGCGCAAACACCTTTGCGGCCACCATACGGCCGGGTGCGCTGGCCCTTCGCGACACAGACGGGGATGGGATTGCGGACATTCGCGAGCGCTTCGCGGACACTGGCAATACCGGTATCGGCCTGCACGACGGCTGGCTGCTTCTGGACGTGGGAACGGCGATCGTCCGGTATCCAATGCCCCCGGGAGCCCTCACGCCAGGTGGACCGCCTGACACCGTCGTGGCCGGCATTCCCGGCCCGCCCGGGCACCGGGCGCGGAATTTCGTGATCGCCTCTGACGGGTCGCTGTTCGTCAACGTCGGATCGGCCACGAATTCCTGCCAGGTTCAGGAGCGGCAGCGCGAGTCACCCGGTCACGATCCCTGCCTTGAGCTCCAGACCAGGGCCGGCATCTGGCGTTTCGATGCGAACCAGACCGGGCAGCGGTTCACACCGGGCGCTCGGTACGCGACCGGAGTAAGGAACGCCACGGGAGTGGCGATCCACCCGGTAACCGGTGCGCTGTACGCGGCAACTCACGGGCGCGATCTGCTGCACGGCAACTGGCCGGATCTGTTCACGGAGGCGCAGAACGCCGAACTCCCCGCAGAAGAGCTGTTCCTCGTGGAGGAGGGTGACGACTTCGGCTGGCCGTACTGTTACTGGGATGGAATTCAGCGGCTCCGTGTCCTGGCGCCGGAGTACGGCGGCGATGGCCGTGAGGTTGGGCGCTGTGCCTCGAGGAAGGGCAACGTCTCGGCGCTGCCCGCCCACTGGGCACCAAACGCGCTCACGTTCTACAACGGGACGATGTTTCCCGCGCGGTATCACGGAGGCGCCTTCATTGCATTCCACGGTTCGTGGAACCGCGCCCCTCTACAGCAGGAGGGCTACAACGTCGTGTTCATGCCATTTACAGGCGGCACGACGACCGGGTCGTGGGAGGTGTTCGCCAACGGGTTCGCGGGCCCGAATCCCCAGCCGACGACGGCGCCGCACCGGCCCACCGGCGTGGCTGTCGCTCCGGACGGTGCTCTGTTTGTCAGCGACGATGTGGGCGGCCGGATCTGGAGAATCACATACCAAGCGCCTTGATGATGATGCGCTTCGGCCGCTTGCCGTCCCACTCACCGTAGAACACCCGCTGCCACGGCCCGAAGTCCAGCCTCCCGCCGGTGACGGGGACGATGACTTCGTGGCCGACGGTTAGCGAGCGCAGATGCGCGGCCGCGTTGTCTTCTCCCGTGCCCGTGTTGTGCCGGTAGCTTCCCGGGCTCCAGGGCGCGATGCGGTCGTCCAGCCAGTCGAGGATGTCCCTCCACAGCCCGGGCTCGTGGTCGTTCACGAACACCGATGCAGAGATGTGCATCGCGGACACCAGTACGAACCCGTCGCTGATACCGGCCGCGGAGCGGCAGTGTTCGACCAGGTCGGTGATGTCGATGATTTCCTGCCGGTGTTTCGTGGTAAAGGTGTGGTACGATGTGTGTGTACGCATGACGAAGTGCAAAGCCTCCAGCGGCCAGCGTCAGCTCTCAGTGATCAGCGAACAAGCTGGTGAACCCTGTAGTCACGCGGTCCCTTTCCGCTAGTCGCTAGTCGCTGCAGTTATTGGTGCTAGTTTTGAGGCAGGAGGTTTCTCCCGTTATGCCCGACCGCCTTCTCCGGCTGCGCGAGGCCGGACAGTCCATTTGGCTGGATTACATCGATCGCCCGCTGATTACAAGCGGGCGACTGGAGCGCTACATCGACGAGGGATGGCTTACGGGCCAGACCACGAATCCGACGATTTTCGAGAAGGCGCTCGCCGAGGGGTCGGCGTACGACGATCAGCTCACATCCCTGGCGAAGGGTCTCACTGCGGCTGAGGCGTTCGAGCTTGTCGAGGCTGAGGACGTGCGCGCTGCTTGCGATCTGTTTGCCGGCGTGTACGAGTCCACGGATGGCGGGGACGGGTACGTATCGATAGAGGTATCACCTCAGCTTGCCAGCGACGTCGAGGCCACGGTGAGCGAAGCGCGGCGTCTCTGGGAGCTCGTGGGCCGGCCGAACGTGATGGTGAAGGTTCCAGGTACTGCCGAGGGCGCGCGTGCCGCGCAGCAGCTGCTGTCCGAAGGGATAAACGTCAACATCACGCTGCTGTTTGCGCTCACCGCGTACGAGCGGATCATCCAGGCTTTCATGGGCGGTCTGGAGGCGCGTGTGCGCGCAGGCAAGCCTGTGGAGCGGGTTGCATCTGTCGCCAGTTTTTTTGTCAGTCGCGTTGACACGGAAGTGGACCGCCGACTCGATGCGCTGGCTTCGGGGGCATCCGGCGCGGAGAGAGACAGGATTCTCGGGATGCGAGGCAAGGCGGCGATCGCCAACGCCAAGCTCGCCTACAGGCTGTTCTGCGCTGAGCTCGCTGGCGCCCGCTGGCGCGCATTGGCTGAGCGTGGCGCCAGGTGCCAGCGCCCTCTGTGGGCGAGTACCGGTACCAAGAACCCGGAGTTCCGCGACGTGCTTTACGTCGAGCACCTGATCGGGCGGCACACGGTGAACACGATGCCGCCGCAGACGATCGAGGCATTCCGCGATCATGGTGGGCTGGATCATCTGGTGACCGACGGGCTGAACGACGCTCAGCTCACGCTTGCCGAGCTGGAAGCGCTGGGCATATCCATGGCCGACGTGACCGACAAGCTGCTGGTAGAGGGTCTGGCCAGCTTTCAGAAGTCATTCGACCAGTTGACCGCGGGTCTCGAGAAGAAGCTGAGCTCGCTAGTCGAGGCGTGACGCCACCCTACACCCCGCGTAC
>CAZOAT010000021.1:0-34703 GCA_964577965.1 uncultured Gemmatimonadaceae bacterium
ACAAGGCCACCGTGGTCACCGCGGCCGAGGCGCCGGAGCTGTACTCGATGGTTGACCGACTGCGGCAGCGCGCCGGCCTGCCAATGCCCGTGGTCGCGATCGCGCCGCACGCGCAGGCGAACGCGTTTGCGACCGGGCGCAATCCGGAGCACGCTGTGGTGTGCGTGACTGAGGGGCTGATGAAGCTCGTGAGCAGTGAAGAGCTGGAGGGCGTCATCGCGCACGAGCTGGCGCACATCAAGAACCGCGACATGCTGCTGCAGACTGTGACGGCGACGATGGCCGGCGCGATCGCGATGCTGCCGCGCATCGCACTCTACAGCGGCGGCAACCGCGACCGTAACATCCACCCCGTCGTGCTGATCGCGCTGATGATCCTTGCGCCGCTTGCGGCGATGATGATCCAGATGGCGATAAGCAGGGCGCGGGAGTTCAAGGCGGATGCTGTCGGCGCCGAGATATCCGGGCAGCCGATGGCGCTCGCCGGGGCGCTGAAGAAGCTGGAAGCGACGGCGCGCGCGATGCCGATGGACGTGAATCCGGCCGCCGCACCGCTCGCCCAGGTGAATCCGCTGTCGGGCAATGCGACGAAGGGGTTCGCGCGTCTGTTCATGACGCACCCGCCCACTGAGGATCGTGTGCGTGCGTTGCAGAACGTGGCTTCGCGGATGGTCGCCGCCTGAACACTCCCCGCCGGGCTCAGCGTATCGCCGCTGCGGCGGGGCTCGCCTTTCTGACCGCCTGCGCGGCGGCGACGCCGGTTGTGCGCGTCGAGCCGGTTCCGCCACAACCACCGGCACCACCGCCGCTCTTTGCACCGGGTCTGGAGGAGCGTCTTGACTCTATAGTCACTGCCGCCATCGCCGACAGTACTTCTCCCGGCGTCGCGATCGCTGTCGGCCGTCACGGTCAGGTCGCGATATTGAAGGGCTACGGCCGCACGGACTGGGCTGAGTCCGCGCCGGCCGTGACGCCGGAAACGATCTACGATCTTGCTTCGCTCACCAAGGTGATCGCGTCAACGACAGCCGCGATGCTGCTGGAGGAGGAGTGGCGGCTGGACCTCGACCGACCGATCGCGAGCTACCTGCCGGAATTCGACTCTCCGGAAAAAGCTGCCATCACGCCGCGGCTGCTGCTCATGCATCGAGCGGGCTTTGAGGCTTTCGCGCCCCTGTATCGCGAGAACAGCGGGCGGGAGCAGTACCTCAGCCAGATCAATACGCGCCCGCTCCGCTACGCGCCCGGGGCGCGCGTTATCTACAGCGACTGGAGTCCGATCGTGCTGCAACTCGCGATCGAGAGGATCTCCGGCCAGCCGCTGGACGTGTTCACGCACGAGCGGATCTTCACTCCACTCGGCATGACGTCCACGATGTTTCTCCCGCCGGAGACAGTACTGACACGGGTGGCGCCAACTGAGATCCGCCCGTCCACCGGCACACCACTGCACGGCAGGGTGCACGACGAGAATGCGGAAGCGATCGGTGGAGTTTCCGGGCACGCCGGGCTTTTCGGGTCTGCGGCCGACCTCGCGACGTTCGCCCAGATGCTGCTCAATGGCGGCTACACGGGCAGCGGCTGGCTGCTGCGGCCGGAGACGATAGCGCGCTGGACCGCGCGAAAGGAGCGCGACGCCAGCCGGGCCTACGGTTGGGACACGCCGTCTCCGGGCTCCAGCGCGGGCCGGTTCTTCTCGCCTCGGAGCTTCGGGCATACTGGCTTCACGGGGACTTCGATGTGGATCGACCCACAGAAAAACCTGTACGTGATCGTGCTGACGAACGCCGTCAATCCCACCCGGCGCCACACGAGGCACTTTGGGCTGCGGCGCGACGTGGCCGACGCTGTGCAGTCAGCTGTGACCGACCAGCCGCTGATGCAGTGGGAACCGTAACCCCGGACATTGGATGAGCAACCAGCGCGAGCGCGTACCCGTAGTCGTCCTGGAGTACGATCAGATCGCGCGGCATCTCGCCGAGCGGATCGCGGAGATAATTCAGCAGCGTCGCAGGGAAGGCGGTCACGCCGTGCTCGGCCTGGCGACCGGAAGCACCCCGATCGGGATCTACCGTGACCTCATCAGGATGCACCGCGAGGAGGGGCTCGACTTCTCCGATGTCGTGACGTTCAATCTCGATGAGTACTACCCGATGCAGCCGGACAGCATCCACAGCTACCACCGGTACATGTGGGAGAACCTGTTCGAGCACATCAACATCAGGCGGGGAAACGTGCACATCCCGCGCGGCGACGTGTCGCGCGATGAGGCGGAGGAGCACTGCGCGGAGTACGAGCGCGCGATCAGAGCCGCGGGCGGGATCGATCTGCAGCTGCTCGGCATCGGGAAGACGGGGCACATCGGCTTCAATGAGCCGGGCTCCGGCGCGGAGTCGCGCACGCGCAGGATCGCGCTGGACACCATCACCCGGCGTGACGCTGCGGCCGATTTCTTCGGTGAGGACAACGTCCCCAACGAAGCGATCACGATGGGCGTTGCCACGATCCTGGAGGCGCGTGAGATAGCGCTCGTCGCCACGGGCGAGCACAAGGCCGCGATAGTCCGGCGCGCGGTCGAAGGTGAGCCCGACCCCGACGTTGCAGCTACGTATCTGCAGGACCACCCGCGCGCTGTGTTCTATCTGGACCCGGCCGCGTCCGCCGAGCTGACCCGGGTGCGCACGCCGTGGGTCGTGGGAGAGGTCGAGTGGACGCGCGAGCGCATGATCAATGCCGTGGTGTGGCTGAGCGAGACGACCGGGAAGTCCGTGCTGAAGCTGGACTCCGTTGACTACCGGGAGCACCACCTCAGCTCACTCCTCGCCCGGCACGACTCGGCGGGCGCGCTGAACGGGGAGGTGTTCAACGCCCTGATCGCGAAGATCCGCGGCAAGAGCAAGCTGCCCCGCGACCGCAAGATCATCGTCTTCTCCCCGCATCCGGACGACGACGTGATCTCGATGGGCGGCATTCTGGCCAAGCTGCACCAGAACGAGAACGACATCACCATCGCGTACCAGACGTCCGGCAACATCGCAGTATTCGATCACGAGGTGCGCCGCTATGTGGATTTCATAAGGCGGCTTAGCGACGACCTGCCGGTGACGTCGAAGGAAGCGATGCGGACGATCGACGAGGTCGAGTCGTTCCTGAACAGCAAGGAACCCGGTCAGGTGGACAACACGGCGGTGCAGGCGATCAAGCGTACGATCAGGGAGTCGGAGGCGATTTCGGGGATCGAGACGTTCGGGATGACGCGCGATCACGCGCGGTTTCTGAACCTGCCGTTCTATCAGACGGGGAAGGTGCGCAAGGATCCGATCGGCTCCGAGGATGTGCGGATCGTGCTTTCCCTGCTGGAGGAGATCTGTCCCGACATCATCTTCGTCGCGGGCGACCTGTCGGATCCGCACGGGACGCATAGGATGTGTCTCGAGGCGGTTGAGGCTGCGTTGAAGGAGTACACCGGCGCCGCGCCCGAGGTGTGGTACTACCGCGGCGCGTGGCAGGAGTGGACGGTCAGCGAGGCGGACGTGCTGGTGCCGCTGTCGGAAGACGAGTTCCGCGCCAAGATCCTCGCGATCTTCAAGCATCAGTCGCAGAAGGACCGGGCTCCGTTTCCCGGGCAGGACGACCGCGAGTTCTGGCAGCGCGTTGACGAGCGTAACCGGGAGACGGCCAGCTACGTGGACCGGCTCGGCTTGCCGGAGTATTTCGCGATGGAGGCGTACGCGGTGCGGAAGGAGGGTGCGCCAATCGTGCCGGAAGTCACGCCGACCAGCGCACTGCATCTTGGCCCGTGGGGCAGGCGGCCGCCGGTCTCGCGAGACTGACAGGGATAACCCGATGGCACCTGCCGGACGCAGCCTGATCGTACCCATCGGCGTGCTCGCGGTCATCGGCTGCGCGCAGCTCGGGATTGGCAAGGTGCCCCGGGCTGAAGGGGTAGCCATGCCCGTGTCCGAGGGGTACGTCGTCGCCGCGGACGGTGCGCGGCTCTTCTACCGTACGGTAGGTGATGGGCCGGATACGATCGTAGCGGTAAACGGAGGCCCCGGCCTTCACATGGGAACGCTGGTTAGCTTGGAGCCGCTCGCTGCCGGCGGGACAGTGATCTTCTACGATCAACGCGGCGGCGGCCGCTCGAGCCTTCCGCGGCATCCGCAGCAGGTTACCGCGCAGCTGCACGTCTCGGACCTCGACGCGGTGCTGGCCCATTTCAGCATCGAGCGTGCGACGCTGCTCGGCCACTCCTGGGGCGCGCTGCTCGCGGGGCTGTACGCCGTAGACTACCCCGCGCGTGTTGTCCGCCTGATCCTTGTGGGGCCGATGCATGCCCGGGCGGACCCGTACGAACAGGAGTACCTGGAAAGGTTGCCCTCGTTCTTCGGCGCAGACAGCAGCCGGTTCCTGACGCTGAATGCCGCCTGGGACACGACGTCGGCACCTCACGCATTGTGCACCGAGCTGATACCGCTGTTCATGCGCGCCGGCGCGGTCGCCGATACCGCCGCGATCAGCCGGGTGACCGCCGGGACATGCGACACGGCTGTGCCCCGTGAGGCGTTGCGGGTCGGCTGGACGCGAACACCAGAGTGGACGGTAACGTCGCTGGGCTCATGGGACCTGCGTGAGCGTCTGCGATCGGTTGAGGCCGCGGCTCTGGTCGTGTGGGGAGCGCGTGACCCTGGCAGCGAGGTCGCTGCGCGTGAGTGGGCGACCGCTCTGCCGAACGCCCGCTTTGTTGTAGTACCGGGAACCGGGCATTGGGTGCACGCCGAAGACCCTACGGTGTTCGCGAGGCTCGTCAGAGCTTTCCTCGGACGGGACTGAAGGGTCCTGCAGCGGTTGGGGTCGTACAATGGTCCGGCTTCTCTGATTGGCCTTGCCGACAGGTGTGGCGGAACCCACCTTAGCGAGTCTACCCAGAACGCCCGGGAGGGCGCCGCTTGCAAGCCACTTTGCGCAACTACATCGGCGGCGAATGGCTGGCTGTCGAGAACGCCGATTACCTCGACCTCATCAACCCCGCGACTGGCGAGTCACTCGGTCGCGTTCCGCTCTCGACGCGCTCCGAGGTTGACGCCGCGGTGGATGCCGCGAAGACCGCGTTCCCGGCCTGGCGGCGCGTGCCGCCTGTGCAGCGCGCCCGCTTTCTCTTCCGCTTGAAGAACCTCCTCGAGGAGCACTTCGAGGAAATCGCGCGCCTCGTAACCGAAGAGAACGGCAAGACTCTGGACGAGTCGCGCGGCTCACTCCGCCGCGGTGTCGAGAACGTGGAGCACGCCTGCGGAATCCCTTCATTGATGATGGGCAAGTCGCTGGAGGACGTCGCCAGCGGCATCGACTGCGAGTACTTCCGCCAGCCTATGGGCGTCTTCGCAGCGATCACGCCCTTCAACTTTCCGGCTATGGTGCCGCTCTGGTTCTACCCGTACGCGGTCGGCACTGGCAACACGTTCGTGCTCAAGCCGAGTGAGCAGGTGCCGCGCTCGCACACGCGGATCATCGAGCTGGCGCACGAGGCGGGGTTCCCGCCGGGCGTGCTCAACCTGGTGCACGGTGGGAAGGACGCGGTGAACGCGATCCTCGAACACCCCGCCATTGTGGGCGTCTCGTTCGTGGGATCGAGCCCGGTCGCGCGCCACGTCTATACGACTGCTGCAAAGCACGGCAAGCGCGTGCAGGCACTGGGCGGCGCGAAGAACCACATCGTCGTGATGCCCGATGCCGACATGGACCGCGCGGTGAGTGTGGTGTCCGAATCGGTCTTCGGCTGCGCGGGGCAGCGCTGCCTCGCTGGGAGCGTGATCGTCGGAGCGGGAAAGGCGTACGAGCCGATGCGCGAGCGGCTGCTCGAGGCGGCGCGAAGCATTCGTGTCGGTTACGGCATCGAGGATGATGTAACCATGGGCCCCGTCGTTTCGCGCCGGCACAAGGAGCGCGTCGAGGGCTACATCGAGGCCGGCGTTTCCGAGGGCGCGACGATGGTGCTGGACGGCCGTGAGACGAAAGTCGAGCGCTATCCCTCTGGCGCGTTCCTGGGTCCGACCGTGTTCGAGAACATTGCGCCCGACATGAAGATCGCGCGTGAGGAGATCTTCGGACCCGTAGCGACGATCACCCACGCCGAGACGCTGGAAGATGCGATCGCTCAGGTGCACGCCAACGAGTTTGCCAACGCTGTCTCGATCTTCACCACAAGCGGCCGCTCGGCTCGCGAATTCCGCTACGGCGTGGGTGTGAGCATGATCGGGGTGAACATCGGGGTCGCGGCCCCGATGGCGTTCTTCCCGTTCGGCGGGACGAAGGGGTCGTTCTTCGGCGACCTCAAGGCACACGGCAACGACGCGATCGAGTTCTACACCGACAAGAAGGTCGTCATCTCGAGGTGGACATGACAGCGCGACCGGGTGCACGCAACGCAGGGGTGTGGGCCGCCATGGGCGCCGCTGTGGGAGCCGCCGTGGGCACTGGGCTGAGTAACATCCCGATTGGAGTCGCCGTGGGCGTGGCCGTCGGGTTGCTCGTCGGTCTCGCGATCTCTGCGCGCGGGAAATAGCGGAATGGCGCGTAAGAAAGCCCGGAAATCCGACCAGCGAGGCGGCGCGCCGCAAAAGAGCACAAGTAATGGCCGGTCGAGTGGACGCCGCCGACGAATTGTCAGAAGCGGTCTCATTCAGATGTCCAACCCGCTCAACGATCCGAACGCGCCCGTCCAGAAGGTCGCCGACGCGATGCTGGAGAAGCATCTCCCTTTCATAGAGGAGGCCGGCAGGCAGGGCGTTCAGATTCTCTGCCTCCAGGAAGTGTTCAACGGCCCGTACTTCTGTCCCAGCCAGGATGCGCGCTGGTGCGACATCGCCGAGTCGATCCCCGGTCCGACCACCGAGGTTATGAAGAAGCTCGCGAGGAAGCACCAGATGGTAATGGTCGTTCCGCTCTACGAGCGCGAGATGGCCGGGGTGTACTACAACACCGCAGTCGTCATCGACGCCGACGGCACCATGCTCGGCAAGTACCGGAAGAATCACATACCGCAGACGTCCGGCTTCTGGGAGAAGTACTTCTTCAAACCCGGCAACCTCGGCTATCCCACATTTCAGACGCGGTACGCGCGCATTGGCGTGTACATCTGCTACGACCGGCACTTTCCGGAGGGCGCGCGGCTGCTGGGGCTGCACGGTGCTGAAATCGTGTACAACCCCTCAGCGACGGTGAAGGGCTTGTCGCAGTACCTGTGGAAACTGGAGCAGCCGGCGCATGCCGTGGCCAACGGCTACTTCATGGGGTGCATCAACCGCGTGGGTACGGAGCCCCCGTGGGACATCGGCCAGTTCTACGGCACCAGCTATTTCGTGGATCCGCGGGGCAACTTCCTCGCCGTCGGCAGTGAGGATGAGGACGAGCTCGTGGTCGCTGACCTCGATCTCGACATGATCGAGGAGGTGCGCCGCACCTGGCAGTTCTTCCGGGACCGGAGGCCGGAGACGTACGAAGACATGACTGCGCAGCTGCCCTGAGATGGCGCTGCTCATCCGAGGCGGACGGATAATCACGGCGATCGACGACTACGTCGCCGACATCTTCTGCGCGGGCGAGAAAATTTCGCGCATTGAGGAGGGAATCGGGACATCCGACCTCGGTGTCGATCCTGACGATCTGGAAGTCATCGACGCGCACGGGCGGTACGTGTTCCCCGGCTTCATCGACCCGCACGTCCACATCTACCTGCCCTTCATGGGTACCTATGCGGCGGATGACTACGAGTCGGCGAGCAGGGCGGCGCTGGCGGGCGGGACGACGACGCTCATAGAGATGATCTGTCCCGGACCGACTGAAGAGCCGTGGGAGGCCTTCGAGCTGTGGCAGTCAAAGGCGGCTGGCATCGCGTCCGTGGACTATACGTTCCACATGTCGGTCGTGCGCTTCGAGCCTAAGATCCGCGAGCAGTTCAGGAAAATCGTCGAAGCCGGCGTCGCATCTTTCAAGGTCTTCCTCGCCTACAAGGGTGCGCTGGATCTTTCAGATGAGGACCTGTTCGCCGCGATGAAGTTCGCGCGCGAGCTCGGGGTGATCGTCACCGCCCACTGCGAGAACGCGGCGGTCGTGGAGGCGATGCAGCACGATCTGCTGGCGCAGGGGAAGGCCGGCCCGGAGTGGCACGGACCGTCGCGACCTCCTGTCGTCGAGGCGAGTGGGGTGCACCACATCTGCTCCTTCGCGGCGCTCACCGGCACCCATGTGTACACGGTCCATACGTCGTGCGTCGCGGCCGTCAGGGAAGCACTTGCGGCCAGGGAACGCGGGGTGGACGTGTGGGTCGAGGCGGTAGCTCCTCACCTCGTGCTCGACGAGTCGTATGCCTGCCGCGACAACTTTGAGGGGGCGAAGTACGTGATGTCCCCTCCGCTGCGCGGGAAGAACAACCAGGAATTCCTCTGGAACCGCCTCAGCTCGCGCGCCATCAGCACGATCGGTACTGACCACGCGCCGTTCCGGTTTGCCGACCAGAAGACGATGGGACGTGACGCCTTCACAAAGATTCCCAACGGCATCCCCACGCTGCAGGAGCGGATCGACCTGATTCACACGTATGGCGTGAACACGGGGCAGATAAGCCTGCAGACTATGGTTGACGCTTGCAGCGCGCAGCCGGCTCAGATCTTCGGGCTGTATCCGCGAAAGGGAACCATACAGGTCGGGAGCGACGCTGATCTGGTCGTGTACGACCCCGCGTACCGGGGTGTATTCTCTCAGGGAACGAGTCATTCCCAGGTCGATTACAGCGCGTACGAGGGGTGGGAGCGGATCGGCAGGCCCGCCATCGTCACCGTCCGCGGTGAGATCCAGGCGTTCGACGGGGAGTTCGTAGGAACGAAGGGACGCGGTGTTTTTCTCGAACGGGAGCCCACACACTGATGTCAGGTTCTGCGACGACCGGAGTACCAGGTCCCTCGAAGCCGATCGCCTCTGCGCAGGAGCCACCGCGCTCCAGCCGCGCGGCGGAAGTGCGCGCGAAGCACAAGGAGTTCCTTTTCCCCTGTGTCGCGAACTACTACGAGGAACCGATCGTTCTTGCGGAGGGGAAGGGCTCAGTGGTGCGCGACGTGGACGGCCGTGAGTACCTCGACTTCTTCGGGGGCATCCTCACGCTGGGGATCGGCCACTGTCACCCCGATGTCGTCGGTGCGGTGCAGCGGCAGATGGAGGTGCTGGGGCATACGTCCACTCTGTATCCGACGGAGCCGATAGTGGACGTTGCCGAGCGGCTTGCGCGCATCACCCCCGGGCGTCTGAAGAAGAGCTTCTTCACCGCAAGCGGAACCGAAGCCGACGAGACTGCAATCCTGCTGGCCAAGATCTTCACCGGGAAGCAGGAGATCATCGCGTTGCGGCACGGCTACAGCGGGCGAAGTCTTACGGCGCTGTCGCTCACCGGGCACGCACCCTGGCGGCTGATTCCCACGCAGCTGCCGGGGATCAAGCACGCGATGTCGCCCTACTGCTACCGCTGTCCGTTCGGACTGGAGTATCCGTCGTGCGGTATCCGCTGTGCGACGGATCTGGAGGAGCTCATCCGCACCGAGACGACCGGCTCACCGGCCGCATTCATTGCCGAGCCGATTCAGGGGGTCGGTGGGTTCATCACGCCGCCGCCCGAGTACTTCGAGATCGCAGTCGGGATCGTGCGGAAGTACGGTGGGATCTTCATCTGCGATGAGGTGCAGACCGGCTTCGGTCGCACCGGCGACCACTGGTGCGGGATCGAGCACTGGGGGGTCGAGCCGGAGATCATGACGTTCGCGAAGGGGATCGCCAGCGGCGCGCCTGTTGGAGCCACCATAGCCTGGCCGGAAATCGCGGACGCGTTCACCGGACTCACGATCTCGACGTTCGGCGGCAACCCGGTCTCGATGACTGCCGCGGCCGCTACGATAGATACGATGGAGCGGGAGAACGTCCCCGTGCGGAGCGCCGAGCGCGGCCGGCAGTTGCGGACTCATCTGGATGGCTTCAAGGAGCGCTTTCAGTTCATCGGCGAAGTGCGCGGTATGGGGCTGATGCAGGCGATCGAGTTTGTCGAGGACAGGAAGACGAAGGAGCCGTCGCCGAAGAAGACAACGCAGTTCATGGAGGCGGTGAAGCGGCACGGCCTGCTGCTCGGCAAGGGTGGGTTGTACGGCAACGTCATACGCATTGCGCCCTCGATGCTCGTGAGCGCGCTCGAAGTGGACGATGCCGCGCAGCGCATGGAGCGCGCACTGATGGAGGTTGTCTGAACCCCGCCGACAGCGGTTCGATCTCGCAGCAGGTCTCCACCACCGCGGAAGTGCGGGCTGTCGCTCGCTCCGCCGACCCGTCGCTGTACAATCGCGACCTCGCGCCGGTCCGACCCAGCGAGAGGACGTGGAGCTGGGTGCACTTCGCGTCGCTCTGGGTGGGCATGTCCATCTGCATCCCGACCTACACGCTCGCATCGAGCCTGGTGGATCGCGGCTGGACGTGGCAGTCGGCGGTCGGAGCGATCGTGCTCGGCAATCTGATCGTATTCCTGCCGATCGTGCTGAACTCGCACGCAGGCACCCGCTACGGGGTGCCGTTCCCGGTGTTCTCCCGGGCAGCCTTCGGCGTGACGGGCGCGCACGTGCCCGCGCTGCTCCGCGCGTTCGTCGCCTGCGGCTGGTTTGGCATTCAGGCGTGGATCGGCGGCTGGGCGATTTACAAGCTGCTGGAAGCAGTATGGCCGGGAGTCGCGCAGCTGCCGCAGATCCTGCCGGCGTGGGTTGGACTCGGTACCGGCGAGGCGATCTGCTTCCTGTTCTTCTGGGCGCTGAACCTTGTGATCGTTCTCCGTGGGATGGAATCGATCAAGATTCTCGAAACTCTGGGGTCGCCCTTCCTGCTGCTGATCGGGCTCGCGCTGCTGATGTGGGCGTACACGCAGGCGGGCGGCTGGGAGGCGATGCTGCGGAATCCAACTCCTGCAGCGGATCGCGTTCGAGGACTCGGCGTGCTGGGCGCCGGTCTCACCTCGGCGGTCGCGTTCTGGGGCACGATGGCGCTCTCCATTCCGGACTTCTCCCGCTACGCGAAGACGCAGAAGGATCAGGCGATCGGGCAGCTGGTGGGGCTGCCCGCGACGATGGCGCTGTTCGCGTTCGTCGGGGCGGCCGTTACCAACGCCACGCCAGTCATCTTCGGCGAGCGGATTTCCGATCCGGTGCTGCTGCTCGCGCGCGTCGGCGGGCCCCTGATGGTCGTCGTTTCGATGATTGGACTCGCGGTCGCAACGCTCACGACCAACATCGCCGCGAATGTCGTCTCGCCCGCGAACGCCTTCAGCAACGTCGCGCCGTCGCAGGTGGACTTCCGCCGGGGCGCGATCATCACCGCCCTGATCGGGCTGGTGATGTTCCCATGGCGGCTGTACAACGATGCGGCCGCGTACATCTTCACCTGGCTGATCGGATATGGCGCACTGCTCGGGCCGGTCGCCGGCGTGCTCATCGCCGATTACTTCATCGTCCGCCGCCGCAGGATCGACGTCGACTCGCTGTTCGTGCGCGGCGGCGAGTACGAGTATTCCGGCGGTGTGAACTGGGTCGCGATCCTGGCGGTGGTGCTGGGGGTGACGCCGAACCTTCCGGGATTCCTCGGAGCGCTTGGCGTGTTTGCCGCTCCGGCCTGGGCCACGATCGTGTACGAGTGGGCGTGGTTCGTGGGCTTCGCGATCGCGGCGGGCGTGCACCTGGCAGGAATGCGGACGTTGCACCCGGTTGCGTGGCGGACGGCGCGTCAGATCCGGCCGCCGGCGCTGGCTCACACCTACGCGTTCCCGACGCCGGCCGAGCCGGCACCGAAGCCCCGGGAATGACGGGCGCGGCAGCATCGCCACCCGGCCGCGGTGACTCAGCTATCGCGGCGGCGCGGCTGTCGCCGGCAGAGCTCGAGAGGAATTTCGCCGACATCGCACCGCCTCTGACGCCGGATGCGGCGCTCGTCGAGTCGTCGAAGTGCCTGTTCTGTTACGACGCGCCGTGCACTCACGCCTGTCCGACCCACATCGATGTCCCGGCCTTCATCAAGAAGATCGAGACCGGGAATCTCCGCGGCTCCGCGCGTGTGATTCTCGATGCGAATCCGATGGGCCACTCCTGCGCGCGCGCGTGCCCCGTTGAAGTGCTGTGCGAGGGCGCCTGCGTGCTCAACGATCGGGACGAGGAGCCGATCAAGATCGCACTCCTCCAGCGCTACGCGACTGATCACGTGCTGGAAAAGGGTATCAGGCTGTTCGAGCCGGGGCCGTCCAACGGGAAGCGTGTCGCGATCATCGGGGCCGGCCCCGCAGGGCTTTCCTGTGCGCAGGATCTGCGGCGGCTCGGATACGGCGTGACGATCTTCGAAGCCCGTGAACTGGTCGGTGGGCTCAACACGTACGCGATTGCCGAGTACAAGATGCGGGTGCCCGGGGCGCTCGCGGAGGCGCAGGCGATACTCGATCTTGGCGTGGAGCTACGCACCAGCACGCTGGTCGGTCGCGACGTCCCGTTCGAAGAACTGGAGCGCGACTTTGACGCCATATTCGCGGGAGTCGGCCTGGGTGGTACCAGGCGGCTGGGGATCCCCGGTGAAGAGCTGGCGGGAGTGCAGGACGCGCTCACCTTCATCGAGGAGCTGAAGACGCGACCCTACGCAGAAACACAGGTGGGCAGGCGTGTCGTGGTGGTCGGCGCAGGGAACACGGCGATCGATGCCGCGACGCAGGCGCGCAGGCTTGGCGCCGAACGTGTGACGATCGTGTACCGCCGCGGTGAGGAGGAGATGCCCGCGTACGATTACGAGTACGATCTGGCGAAGAAGGATGGGTGCGAGTTCCGGTTCCAGACCGTGCCACATCGTATTCTTGGCAATGGCTCTGTCAGCGGAATCGAGTGCGTTCGCAGTGAGCTCGGTCCCCCCGACGAGAGCGGCCGTCGTGCCGCACGCGAGCTCCCGGATACAGTGCACGTGATAGACTGTGATATGGTCCTCAAGGCGATCGGCCAGCTGCCGCGGGAGGAATTTGCCGTTGCGGCAGGGCTCATACTCGAGGGAGGCAGAATCCGCAGCACGAAGCCGAAGGTGTTCGTGGGCGGGGACGCTGCCAATGGCGGTGCGGAGATCGTGAATGCAGCCGCCGAGGGAAAGAAGGCTGCGGCCGACATCCATGCCTTTCTCACGGGCGCTCCGCAGGGCGAAATCGCGCAGAAGCCCACCCTCGCGAGCGGCCCGGCAGCGCACGCGGGAATCCGTTGAGTGTCCGCAGCCAGCCGCTGTCGTTCAACTGCAGTCGCCCACAGGTGCCTTCCGCTAATCGTTAACCGCTGCCGTCATGTCTGACCTTTCAGTGAACTTCTGCGGCATCAAGTCGCCAAATCCCTTCTGGCTCGCGTCCGGCCCGCCGACCAACACCTATACCCAGGTAGCCAAGGCATTCGACCTCGGCTGGGGCGGAGCGGTGTGGAAGACGATCGGCGAGCCGATCATCAATGTCTTCTCCCGCTATGGAACTGTAGACTACGGTCTCCACCGGATGATGGGGTTCAACAACATTGAGCTCATCAGCGACAGGCCGATCGAGGACAACCTGCGGGAGCTTGCGGAGATCAAACGCAACTACCCGGAGAACGTGCTGGTCGCGTCGCTGATGGTGGAGAGCAGGCGAGAGGCCTGGCACGAGATCGTGAAGCGTACGGAGGACACCGGCGTCGACGCGCTTGAGCTCAACTTTGGTTGTCCGCACGGCATGAGCGAGCGCGGCATGGGGAGCGCCGTAGGCCAGGTCCCCGACTACACCTGCGAGATCGTCACGTGGGTGAAGGAGGTGGCCCACGTACCGGTGATCGTGAAGCTGACTCCGAACGTCACCGACATCACTTACATCGCGCGCGCGGCTGTGAAGGGAGGTGCCGACGCGCTGTCGCTGATAAATACGATCAATTCAATTGTCGGTGTTGATCTGAAGTCCTTCGCACCACTGCCGGACGTTGGAGGCAGGTCATCGCACGGCGGCTACTGCGGCCCTGCGGTGAAGCCGATTGCGCTGCACCTTCTTTCGGCCACGGCAGGCGATCCAGAGGTGACAATCCCGATCTCGGGCATAGGCGGGATCTCCACCTGGCGGGACGCGGCCGAGTTCGTCGCGCTCGGCGCCACAAGCATGCAGGTGTGCACCGCCGCAATGCATTACGGCTTCAGAATCATCGAGGACCTGTGCGACGGTCTCGCCAACTGGATGGACGATGGGGGCTACACCTCGCTCGAGCAGGTGCGCGGCCGCGCGCTGCCGAATGTGGTGAAGTGGGAGGACCTCGATCTCAACTACCATCTCGTCGCCAGCATCGACTATGACAAGTGCATCGAGTGCGAGTTGTGCTGGACAGCGTGCGAGGATGGCGCTCACCAGGCCATACGCCGACATGAGCGCGGAAATGGGAAAGTGGTCGAAATCATCGAGGAGGCGTGCGTCGGGTGCAACCTGTGCGCGCACGTCTGTCCCGTTCAGGGATGCATCACCATGCAGCAGGTACCGAACGACCATCTGCCGACCACGTGGAAGCAGTACGCGGCCGGGGAGGGGACGCTGGCGCCGCGTTCAGAGCACTTTCACACAGTGCAGATAGCGCCGTAGGCGGCTGCAGGGGCGGGAGACCGGCCGCCCGGTTGCCATCGTTCGGCGGATCCGTACAGATTGGGACTGTCCACAACCTTTGGTACGGAGGTGCTCGATGGCTCTGCAGATCGGCGACGCCGCCCCTGACTTCGAAGCGCAGACCACAGAGGGGCCGATCAGCTTTCATGACTGGATCGGTGACTCCTGGGCTGTGCTGTTCTCGCACCCCAAGGATTTCACTCCCGTCTGTACGACGGAGCTTGGCTCCATGGCGAAGCTCAAACCGGAATTCGACCGGCGGGGCGTGAAGGTGATCGGGCTGAGCGTGGATCCGGTCGAGAGTCACAGGCGGTGGGCAGACGACATCCGGGAGACCCAGGGTCAGGCGCCGAACTTCCCCATGATCGGGGATGTCGACCTGAAGGTTTCCAAGCTGTACGGAATGCTGCCTGCCACGCTCGAGGGAAGCTTCGAGGGGAGAACGCCGGCCGATAACCAGACCGTGCGCAATGTCTTCGTGATCGGCCCCGACAGGAAGATCAAGCTGGTACTCGCCTACCCGATGACTACCGGGCGGAATTTCGACGAGATCCTGCGCGTGATCGACTCGCTGCAGTTGACCGCTGCGCACAAGGTCTCGACGCCCGCCAACTGGAAACAGGGCGAAGAGGTGATCATCGCTGGCTCGGTATCGGACGACGAGGCGAAAGAGATATACCCGAACGGGTGGAAGGCCCCGCGCCCGTACATCCGCATCGTGCCGCAGCCCGGCGGCGAAGGTGCAGCTGCTGGAACCTAGAACGCCACGCTGAGGAACAACGCAGTGCCTCCCCCTCGTGATGGGGGAGGCACTGCCCGCTTAGGGCTGCGCGAGAACCTCCCGCAGTTCACGTTGCTGGTCATCGTCAACGGCTTTGTCGGCGCGATGATCGGAATGGAGCGCAGCATCCTCCCCGCAATAGCCGAGGAGGAGTTTCAGCTGGTGGCGCGGACAGCGGTTCTTTCGTTCATCGTGGTGTTCGGCCTCACGAAGGCCGTCACGAACTACGCTGCGGGCCACCTCTCTGATCGGATCGGTCGCAAGCACGTCCTCGTAACCGGCTGGCTTATCGCCACGCCAGTGCCGTTCATGCTGATGTGGGCGCCGAGGTGGGGCTGGATCCTCGCTGCGAATGTGCTGCTGGGCGCGAGCCAGGGACTGACCTGGTCCACGACGGTGATAATGAAGATCGACCTGGTCGGCGGCGAGCGGCGCGGACTGGCGATGGGGCTTAACGAGTTCGCCGGATATGTAGCGGTCGCGGGGTCCGCCCTGCTCACCGGTGTACTCGCTGCCCGCTATGGGCTGCGACCGGAGCCGTTCTACCCCGGAATAGCATTTGTCGCAATCGGGCTCGCCCTCTCCGCGCTGGTTGTGCGAGATACGCGATCGCATGTGGCCGTCGAGTCCGCTGGCAGCGGAGCAGCGGCTGATCCGCTGGGCGCGCGGCAGGTTTTCACGCGTACGACGATCACCGATCGCGACCTTTCGAGCATCACTCAGGCAGGTCTCGTGAACAACCTCAATGACGGCATGGCCTGGGGTCTGTTCCCTCTTTTCTTCGCCGCGGCCGGGCTCGGGATTGAGCAGATCGGTATCCTGGCAGCCGTGTATCCGGCCACGTGGGGGTTTGGCCAGCTCGTCACCGGTGCTCTCTCGGACAAGGTGGGCAGAAAGCGGCTGATAGTCGGGGGCATGTGGGCACAGGCGGCTGGCATATGGCTGGTCAGCGCGTCTGCAGCGATGCGTACGTTCGTCGCTGGATCTGTACTGCTCGGCGTCGGCACAGCGATGGTCTACCCGACGCTGCTCGCGGCGATCGGCGACGTCACGCATCCATCGTGGCGCGCGTCGGCGGTGGGGGTGTACCGGCTGTGGCGCGACCTTGGCTATGCGGTGGGCGCGCTGCTCGCTGGGGCAGCAGCCGATGCCCTCGGTCTGGCGACCGCCATCGCGCTGGTGGGGGCGCTCACCGCGGCTTCTGGCGTCATAGTGGCTGTCAGAATGCGTGAAACGCGTCCAGCAGCCATCCGGCAGCTCGTTAGGTGACAACCTGTTGACTAATATCCGGCGGTGACCACCACTGGATCGAGGCTGACGACGACGCCTCTCGAGGCTACGCAGGAATACACTGCGGAGTTCGCCGCGACCCCGGGCGATCGCCGCAGGCGGTATTCCCAGGTTCGCCGGACTCTGCTTCATGTGGCGGCCCTGGTCGTAGTGGTAGCCGGTCTTCGCGCCGCCGCCTCAGTTCTCGCACCGATGGCACTGGCGGTCTTCATCACGGTGGTCAGCATCCCGCCGCTCCAGTGGATGCGTCGGAGAGGCGTGCCGCTCCCCCTTGCCGTGATGTTGATCGTGCTCGTGGATGCGACGATCATCGCCGCGTTCGGGTTCATCATACTGCAATCGGCGATCGAGCTGCGCACCGTGGCTCCCGAGTACCTGGTCCGCATCCAGGAGCTCGAGACGCAGCTCATCAACCGGCTGCAGTCGGCGGGATATGACATATCCACCGTTTCATATCAGGAGGTTGTAAACCCCGAGCGAATCTTCGGGCTGGTCACGGGAACCGCAGTGCGGATCACAGGGATAGTGGGAATCACGCTGCTCGTACTGCTGTACGTAGTCTTCATGCTGGCCGAGTCAGCCGCTCTCCCGGGGAAACTGAAGCAGGCTTTCGGGGAGACGGTACCGGTCTCGGGCCGCCTGCGCGAGATAATCGTGGACGTGCAGCACTATCTCACGTTGAAGACCGTGATCAGCCTGACGACGGGAATACTGGTCGGCATTGCATGCGCTGTTATCGGCGTGGACTTCGCACTGTTCTGGGGCTTTCTCGCATTTGTGCTGAACTATGTGCCAAGCATCGGATCGTTCTTTGCTGCCTTGCCCGCCCTGCTCGTGGCGCTGCTGCAGCTCGGCCTCGGCCCCACTGTGATTCTTGCCCTGGTTTATATCACGATCAATGTCGTGATTGGAAGCCTGCTCGATCCGATCCTTGTTGGCCGCACTCTCAGACTCTCCACGCTGGTCATACTGCTGTCGCTGATGTTCTGGGGGTGGGTGTGGGGGATCATCGGGATGTTCCTTGCCGTCCCGCTCACTGCTGCAGCTAAGATCGCGATGGAAAACAATCCGGGGCTGCGAACGGTGGCTATCCTGCTGGGCCCCGTGCGGGAGCGAAGACGAAGAAGGCACGTCCCGCAGTAGCGCGACGGCTGGCCGGTGCGAAAAAAACGGGGGAAAGGCTGTGGTCGCTTTCCCCCGTTATGCTTCTCAGGTGTTGCGGGCTACTTGCAATTCTTGCCCTGTGGCCCCTTGGGTATGCACGGCGGGTCGTCGCCGCCCCCATCGCCGCCTCCGCCGCTCCCGCCGCCGCTCCCGTCAGCAGCGGTCGCGGTGAGACTGCCCAGCTCGTCCTGAATGTTCTTCAGGGGGCTGAATACGAACAGGTCGCCACTGCCGCTGCCGCCCCAGAGGATTCCGATCAGCGTGGCGTTGTCACCGCTGGTAATGAATACTGGTGACCCGCTGTCGCCGCCCTGAACGAGCACGGTCCCGCTCTTCTGGACCAGAGTCTGGCAGAGCTGCTGGACGTTGCTGCCGGAGACGTTCACCGTGACGCAGCTGTTGCTCACATTCCCCTGCGTCCACCCGGTGGTGCGGCCGACCTTGTTGACCGTGCCACTGAACTTCGTGGTCGTGTTATCCTGCCCAGTGACCGTGAATTCCCCCGTGACGTTCAGCGAGCCGTTATTCGGTCCGCTCGTCTGCGCGATCATCCCTCTGTTCGACTCGACGCTGCTGGAGTAGAGCACGCGGGCTGCATCGCTGTAGCGACACACTTTGCCGGGCGAGCAGACCCCGCCCTTGAAGTAAACAGGATCATCCGCTTCGGTTCCGATGATGGTGCCATCAACGCTGCTGGTTGGCTGATAGTAAGTCGTACCCTCTGTACCCCCCTGCCGGTTGGTGCAGTGCGAGTTCGTGATGAACGACCGGCCTCCAGCATGATCCACGTTGAAGCCCAGTGTGCAGAGATAATTGCCGAAGTGGATCTGAAGGCCACCGCGCGTCGGCCGCCACTTGTCTCTGAGGCCGGCCATGTTGTAGATCGGTTCGGTCACTCGTATCTGAACGTCAGCGCGGGGAACGCCGAGTGCTTCCAGAGCGCGCTGCACACCGGTTGCGGCATGCGCATTCTCCACGCCGAACACCAGCTTGCCGGCGGCTTCGTCATGATCGGCGAAGACAGTGCCGCCGAGGGCCATTACCGCGGGCGAAGATCGTGCGAACAGCTCGGCCAGGCGGTCCTGCGCGACGCTCCCTCGGGAGAACGAAGCGTCCTGCAGCGGTGCGGTGGGCTCCGACGAATCGGTGCAGCCAATCACGACAAATGCCGCCGCTGCGATCCAGAGGTGGGATG
Source organism: uncultured Gemmatimonadaceae bacterium (assembly GCA_964577965.1). Classification (GTDB taxonomy): domain Bacteria; phylum Gemmatimonadota; class Gemmatimonadetes; order Gemmatimonadales; family Gemmatimonadaceae; genus DASUUI01. The sequence goes on from CAZOAT010000021.1 coordinate 19,126, forward strand.
CGGTTCTGCTCATGTGCGACCGTGCGCAACTGCGCGTCTGAGGGTACACGTGCTCTGCGCACCAGCGGGTTGACCCGCAGGCGCGACCATCGGTCTGAAACTCGGCGCAACAGCTCGCCATGTCAACGACGATTCAACGTCGCGCATCGCATCATGATTTGTGCCGCTGGAACAATGCTGTCCACCGAGGAGGACAACGATATCAAACGATATCAGGTGAGAGGCGGCGTACGGTTGTACTCGATGTAATGCGCAGTCTCGTCAGCAACTTCGCGGCCGAAAAGCGACTCGACCACGGCCAGAGCCATGTCGATACCGGCTGACACGCCGGCGGAGGTAACGATCCCGTCATCGACGATGCGCAGCTCCCGCTCGACTGTGATTGAGCTGTCCAGTTCGGAGAGCGCATCGAGCGAGCTCCAGTGCGTCGTCGCGCGCCTGTTCGCCAGCAGCCCGGAGCGTGCGAGCACGAGAGAACCCGTGCACACCGATGTCACGAGCTCAGCTGCTGCTGCACGCTCGCGGATCCACTCCAGGACCGTTTCATCGGTGAGGAGCGGTCGTGTGCCGAAGCCGCCGGGCACTACCAGCAGGTCAATGCGTGGCGCCGTGCCCAGATCGTAGTCAGGCATTACTCGCAGCCCGCCCGTAGCAGTGATCTGCCCCGCCTTTGGCGCGACGGTGAATACGCGGAAAGGAGCGCCGTCATCCGACCGGCGCGATTCGACTCCCGGGGTGAGACGCGTCCGTGAGAAGACCTCGAACGGACCGGCGAAGTCGAGGACCTCGACGTTGTCAAAGATCAGAATGCCGACGTTGCGCGACGACGGTGCGTTCATCTCTGCGCTGCAGTGCCGATCGCTTCCAGGTGGGTCGGGGATTTACTTGTCTGCAGCTGCGGCACCGGACGTGAGAGAGGGGCGCGCGTGGGACGGGGCGCTCTCGTTGCCTACTCTGTCCACCGAGCGCACGATGACCGCTTCGATACCGGCGCCGTCGGGATCCCAGGCGGTGTATGCGCGCTCGGAGCCGGGCAGCACCCGCGTGGACCAGTGACCCGCACGATTCTCGTGTACGACCCACTGCCTCACCGGCTTGCCGTCTCCCGGCGCGAACCGGATGTGGAGCGCTCCGGTCGCTGCGTCGAGATACGACGACGTGATCGGCACACCCGGCGGAATCGGGTCCAGCCATGGCGACGCGGGCACGAGCGCAGGCTCGGCATACGCCCTCCACAGGTGGTTCGCTATCGAGTCGCGGTTCGCACCGAGCACGCGCATGCTGAAATGGATGTTACCCGTGGCGCCAGATCGGTTGCGCGTCAGGCGGACCTGCTCCAGAATCTCGGCTGCGCGCCAGTTGTGGCCGCCGACGTCCTCCACGTCCGATTTGCTGGTGAAGAGTCCCGGCCAGATGTGCCGCTGATGCGTGTTCTGGTCAACCCACCAGTCGAGCAACCGGTCATACGGCTGCCGCGGCGCGGCCACCCGCCAGTACAGCTGTGGTGCGACGTAGTCGACCCACCCGTTTCGTATCCACTTCCGAGAATCCGCGAAGATCTCCACATAGGAATCGAGTCCGACCACTCCGTCCGGATGGCCGGGACGCCAGATGCCGAACGGACTGACGCCGAACTTCACCCACGGCTTCACTTCGTGAACGGTTCGGTAGAGCTCGGAGACCAGGAGATCCACGTTGTGTCGTCTCCAGTCAGCCTTGGCGAGCTTCCCGCCCGCAGCGCGGTACTTCCGCCAGCTCGCATCGTCAGGGAATGGGAGTGTCCGGCCGCGCGCGTTCGTTTCCCTGTACGGATAGAAGTAGTCGTCGATGTGGATCCCATCCACATCGTATCGGCGCACCACATCCAGAATCACGGCGCGGGTATGCGCGAGCACATGCCGTTCTCCCGGATCCATCCACAGGTAGGATCCGTACCGGCGCACCAGGTCCGGCCGGCGCACGCTTATGTGGTTTGCCGCCGGCTTCACGGAAGACGCGTTGTGCCGTGCGCGGTAAGGATTGAACCACGCGTGCAACTCCAGTCCGCGCCTGTGCGCCTCCATAATCGCGAACTCCAGCGGATCGTAATACGGCTCAGGTGCGACCCCCTGTCGCCCGGAGAGCACCGCCGACCAGGGCTCCAGCTGCGAGTTGTACAGCGCGTCGCCCGCCGGTCGCACCTGGAAGACCACGGCATTGAGACCCACGGCCGCGGCACGGTCCAGTATCTCGATCAACTCCGCCTTCTGCTGGCCGGCGGGCAATCCCGGTCGCGACGGCCAGTCGAGATTGCCGACAGTGGCAATCCAGACGCCGCGGAACTCCCGTCCGATGGCGGGAGGAACCGTCAGCGACGCCAGGGGCACTCCCGCTACTTCATCCGGGCTCAGTGGACGGCCGTTGCTGTCGGGGGCGACTGCAGCGGACGAAACGACCGTGAAAGCGAAAAAAGCGGTGGCTGCGAGCAAGGCGGCGGCTGGCTGAGGCAAAAGGACTCGTACAGGGCTCAACCAGTGCTGAGCCCTTTACCTGCGAGGCACCACTCTTACGCCGCGCTCCCGAAAAAACAATGCTGATTTTGTGGAGCTCTGCTGCGAGTGCTTAACCGGTCTCGGGCTGGTATTCGGGCAGCTCGCGCGGCGAGACCACGTCGAGTGGTCCGTCTCCCGTCACGAACCGGCGATGATAGTCAACCTGGCCCAGATGATAGCCGAGATGGGCGGCGAGATGCGCCAGCAGGTCCGATGTGCGTACCCGGCGCCCGGCGACCGGTGCCGGGTACTCGGCCGCCAGCTGCGCGTCGGTAAGCCCCGGTAGCGTCTGCTCCACGGCGCTGACCGCCGCCTCCAGTTCCGCCAGCAGCCGGGCGCGCGGCAGCCCGCGGCTTGCAAACTCCGCGTCACGGTCGCGAACGAAGCCGCTGCTGTTCAGCACGGCTCCGATGAAGTACTGCACGTTGCCTGCAACGTGCAGTGCGAGTGTCCCTCCGGAGTTAGTCACTCCCGGAGCTGTCTGCCAGACTGTACCGTCGTCGGGATACGCCTCGATCTCGCGGATCAGCCCGCGGATGTCCCGCACGAGTATTCGTTCAAGCGCTCTGTGCATTTGGCTGTAGGTCCGTTCAGCCACCACTCACGGCGGCGATTATCAGGATTCTCGCATCGGTTCCGAGGGGGGTCTGCAACCCCTGAAGAAAGCGGATGCTCTCCTCCCCGACGAACACGTTGACGTGCGGTCTCACACGGCCCTGCTCGTCAACGACGCGGTCAGCGACTGCAGCAGACTCGCGCGACAGCGCGGCGAGCGCGTCTCCCACGGTCGTGCACGGTTCCTCCAGCACGATGGAGGTCCGGCCGTCCGCTAGCTCAGCCAGCGCGCGCGGCAGCTCCACACTGATCATGCGTCGACCACCGCGGCCTTCACGCATACCACTGGGGGCAGGCCGTCCGCGAGTTCACGCCAGCTCTCGCCCTCGTCGGCCGATCCGAACAGCTTCCCGTTGCGCGTGCCGAAGTAAATCCCTGCGGGGTCGCGGCCGTCTGCAGTGAGGGCGTCGCGAAGTACCGTCTCGTAAGCACCGCTCTGCGGCAGACCTTTCTCCAGCGGCTCCCAGCTGGCCCCGGCATTCCCGGTACGATAGACCCTCAGTCGTGCGTCAGGCGTGCAGCGAAACTCGTCTGACTCGAGCGGAACTATGTACACGGTGTCGTGGTCGTGGGGGTGCATCTGCATCGCAAAGCCGAAATCCGACGGAACGCCGTTCGCGATGTCCTGCCAGCTGTCTCCCCAGTCGTCGCTTCGGTACAGCCCCCAGTGATTCTGCAGGAAGAGCCGCTCCGGCCGGTCGGGATGGTGCACCACCTTGTGCACGCACTGGCCGAACTCGGGAAACTTTTCCGGCATGAACTCCGCTCTCACGCCGGAGTTCCGCGCGCGCCAGGTCGCACCCCCGTCGTCTGTCCGGTACACGCCCGCGGCAGAGACGGCGACCAGCATTCGCTGCTGATCTGAGGGATCGAGCAGGATGGTGTGCAGGCACAACCCGCCTCCGCCAGGCTGCCAGTGGGCTCGCTGCTCGTTCGCCATCAGCCCCCCCACAGGCGACCAGCTCTCACCGTGGTCGCGTGACTGGAACAGCATGGCCGGCTCTACGCCGCAGTAGAGCACCCCGGCCTCATGGGCGCGTCCAGCGGCGAGTTGCCATACCTGCGTCAGCGCCTGGCCCGACTCTTCGGGGAATCGCAGGGCATGGCGCCCAGGCTCGCTCCAGCTACGGCCCTGATCCTCGCTTATTCGAACGGCGCCGCCCCAGTGGAAGCTGCGGGTTGCGGCGTATGTCCGCTGCTTCGTGCCGCGCGCGTCGTGGAGCATAGCGTAAACGGCCTCGCCTCTGAAATGGGGGCCATCGACCGTCCAGTCCTTCCGCGTGGAATCGGATCGGAAGACGAATGCTCCCTTCATCGTGCCGACAAGGAGGAGGACGCTGGTTTCCGATCTGCTGCTGCGTGTTTCGGCCATCGTGGGCTCCCGGTCATGTGTCCCGGCCAGCCGCTCTCCCGGTGCGGCTCGCGACCCGTTGATGATATCCGCGGACCCGGGGATCGGCCAACCGCCTCGCCCCTGGAGACCTGCCTGCATCCCCGGCCGGGCCAGGCGCCATCGCGCTGAAACTTTCGGCCCGGCGGTTCGTACGCTCCGGTAAGCGATTGTTTACGGCGTTCACCACAATCCTGCAGGGGCGCTTGCGCATTCCTCAGGCGCTAGTTTACAGTGTTAACCTATGACAATCTCTCGCGAACGTGTGCTCACCTGTGCCTGCGACCTGTACCTCGCTGACGGCCTGGATGGGTTTTCCATGCGCCGGCTCGCTAACGAGCTGGGCGTGACGGCCCCGGCGCTGTATCGCCACTATCCGGCGAAAGAGGCGCTCCTCCGGGACGTGGTCGGCGAGGCGTTCAAAGTCTTCGGCGCTTATCTGTACCGGGCGCTGGAGGGAAGCACCCCCCAGGAGCGGCTGCGGCTCACCGGTGAGGGGTACCTCGCGTTTGCCCTGGAGCACCCGCGCTTCTATGAGGTGATTCATGCCTCACCGCGGCTGCTCGGCTTCTCCGATCTGCCGGAGGATGTCTCCGTGCAGGCCTGCGGAACCAAGCAGTTCCTGGTGGACCGTGTGCGTGAGTGCATGGAGGCGCGCGTACTTGCTCCGGATGACCCGGAAGTCGTCGCTGCTGTCATCTGGGCCTTCTCGCACGGACTGGTTTCGCTCTTCCTTGGCGGAGCGCTGCCGGTGCAGAAAGCCAGCTTCGCTGGCCTGTATCAGGCTGCTTTCGCGCGCCTCTTCACCGGAATCGCCGGCCAGGCGTTCGTTCCGCGAGCCGACCCCGCCGATCTCACAGTACTCGACCTGGGACTCGCAAGTTGATGAGCCTCAAATCACCGCGCCGCATGACTGTCGCCGTGACGTTCGCCCTCGCGATCTCACTCGCGGTTCAGACCGCGGCTGCGCAGGACGTCGCCCGGGCCGTGACCGCTGTGGACACGCTCACATTGGAGCGTGCAGTGGAGACTGCCCTGCAGCGCAACCGCGACGTGCGTGCGGCACGGCTCGCGCTCGACGAAGCGGGCGGACAGGCGTCCGAAGCGTGGGCAGGAGTGCTCCCGAGCGTGGAGCTGAACGCGAGCTACACCCGCAACATCTCACCGCCTGTCTCGTTCCTTCCGGCACAGCTTATCGACCCCGAAGCAGGCCCGAATGACCTCATCCCGGTGCGGTTCGGAGCGGACAATCTCTGGAACTCGGCGATCCGCCTCGAGCAGCCGCTCTTTCAGGCGCAGGCGTTTCTCGGCGTGGGAGCGGCGCGCCGCTTTCTTACGCTTCAGGAGGAGGTGCTTCGCGGGGCGGTTCAGTCAGTGGTCACTCGCGTTCGCATCGCCTATTACGATGTTCTGCTCGGAACCGAGCAGGCGCGGCTTCTGGAGAGTTCAGTCGCTCGTGTGAGAGAGGCGCTGCAGGAGACGCGGGCGATGTATGAGGCTGGAGTCTCCTCCGAGTATGACGTGCTCAGACTCGAGGTCGAGCTGGCCAATCTCGAGCCGAACCTCCGTCGCGCCCGCAATGCAGTCGTGCAGTCACGGAGGAACCTCGCTGTCGAGCTCGGCATCAGTGAAGTGGAGGAGGTAGCTGTCGCCGGGTCGCTGGCTGAGCTGAACATCGAATCGCCGGAAGCCAATACCGCTGAGAACCGGACGGTGCTGCAGGTGTCCGGGCTACCGCTTGGCGCGCCACTTCCTTCGACCGAAGCGCTGGTGGCCATCGCGGAGGAGAGCCGATCCGACATCAGGCAGCTGGAGCTGACGCACAGTCTGCGGCGGACCGAGCTGCGCGCCGAGCAGCTGGAGTATGCTCCCAAGATCACGTTGTTCGGCGATTACATCATCAACGCTCAGCAGAGTGGGTCTCCCGCCTTCTTCGGGTCGGGGCGCGAGCGCGCCTACGGGCGAATGGCCGGCATCTCACTCAGTATGCCGATCTTCAGCGGTTTCAGGGAGAATGCGCGCATCCGGCAGCGGCGCGCGGTTGTACGTACCGTGGAAACTCAGACTGAGCTCGCCCGGGACCGCGCGGAGGCCGACATTCGTACGCTGGTGGACCGCGTCGATGAGGCAGCCGCTCGCGCCGAAGGTCAGCGGCTGGCGGTTCAGCAGGCGCGGCGCGGTTTCGAGATCGCCACCGTTCAGTATCGCGAGGGCATCAGCAGCCAGCTCGAGCGGACCGACGCGGAGGTCGCGCTGCGCGAAAGTGAGTTCAATTACGCCCAGGCGGTGTACGACTATCTGGTGGCCCGGGCACAGCTCGATGAGGCAGTCGGAAGAACTCCGGGAGCGAACGGCCGGGTGAACGCCATCCCGCGGAGCGATCGATGAGCCTGCTTCCACTGCCACGCTTTCCCGATGCATTTCATAAGTCCGAGCCCGCAGACAGTCATGTGCGCGGCCGCTACTCACAGACACTTTCAGGATCTTCCATGTCTGCTCATAAGCGCGTGCTGTTCGGCACGCTGACCTCATTGCTGCTTGTTGGCGTCGTGGCCGGATGCGGCGGATCCTCCGACGCGAACGCGACCGAGGGCGCGCCAAACGAGACAGGCCGGATCATCAACGTCGAGGTGAGGGCCGTAGAGACCACTGAGTTCCTGGAGCGCATCCGGCTTACGGGGACCGTCACGGCCAACCGCGACGTCACCGTGGCCGCGGAGGAGAGCGGCGTGATTCGCGCGCTGCCGGTTCCGAAGGGAAACAACGTTTCGGCCGGACAGGTCATCGCGCGGATCGACGATCGCATCCTGCGGGCTCAGGTCGCACAGGCTCGCGCACAGGCTGATATCGCAAGGGAACTGGCCGACCGCAGGAGCCGCCTCTTCAACGAGAGCAAGGTGGGCAGCGAGCTCGCGGTGCTCGAGGCGCAATCGACCGCTCAACAGGCTGCGGCGAATCTGCAGGCGTTAACCGAGCGGCTGAACCGCACGGCGGTACGCGCTCCAGTGTCCGGGATACTCGACGACCGGCATGTGGAGGTCGGCTCGATGGTCTCGGTGGGCACCCCCGTAGCGCGCATCATCGAGGTGAACCCGGCCAAGATCACGGCCGGCGTGCCCGAGCGGTTTGCCGGTGACGTTACGCCAGGGACGCCCACCCGTATCACCTTCGATGTCCTTCCCGGACGGACGTTCGAGGCGCGGGTGAGTTACGTCGGCACGGCGGTCAATCCGCGCAACCGTACCTTCCCGCTGGAGGTCGTGCTGCCGAACGCTGGTCGCGCCATCAAGCCGGAGATGGTGGCAAACGTCGAGGTAGTTCGCCGAGCCGTGCAGCAGGCTGTCGTCGTCCCGCAGGAGGCGCTCGTGCGGGTGGAGGACGGATTCGTCGCCTACGTCGTTGACGAATCGGCTGGGCGTCCGGTGGCGCGGATCAGGCAGCTGACGATCGGCGCCTCGGAGCGGAACCAGGTAGTCGTCGAGTCCGGTCTCGCCGCAGGCGACAGGCTGATAGTCGTGGGTCAGAACCAGGTTGCCGACGGTGACCGTGTGGCCGTGATCGCCACGCGCGACACGGCAGTGCAGGCAGCCGCAGCTGCCGATGCGCCATGAGTCGTCACCGCACACCACAGGACACTCCTGACGTGAAGGGTCCGGACGACGGCGCGGCGACGCCACCCGCGCGGAAGTTCAAGGAGTTTCCGCTCACGAGCTTCGCGGTCGCGAACAAGGTCAGTGCTATCGTGCTGCTCGTCTTCATCGGGATCATGGGGTTGATGTCGTATCGTGCGATCCCGCGTGAAGCGTCGCCCGAGGTGGAGATTCCGATCATCGTGGTCAGCACGATGTATGCGGGCGTCTCCCCGGAGGATATCGAGACGCTGGTCACGCGACCGCTCGAGGACGAGCTCAACACCCTGTCCGAGATCAAGGAGCTTCGCTCGACCTCAGTGGAAGGGCTCTCGAGCATAACAGCCGAGTTCGAGACGTCGGTGAACCTCGGCGAGGCGCTGCAGAAGGTCCGGGACAAGGTGGATCTCGCGCGTCCCGAACTGCCGGCGGACGCGGAGGAGCCTGCCATTCTGGAGATAAACCTCTCCGAATTCCCGATCATGCAGGTGAACCTCTCCGGCGAGTACGGGCTCGTCCGGCTGAAGGAAATCGGCGAGGAGATGCAGACGAGGTTCGAGCAGCTGCCTCAGGTACTGCGCGCCGATCTGCGCGGCGGGCTCGAGCGGGAAGTGAAGGTCGAGGTGGATCTCCCACGCCTGCAGTACTACGCGCTCTCTCTCGATGACGTCGTCGATGCGATCAGGGGAGAGAACGTCAACGTGCCCGGCGGCTCCATCGACGTAGGGCGTCTCAAGTACCTGGTGCGGGTGGACGGCGAGTTCCCCGACCCCTCGGTGATCGAGGACGTCGTGGTGAAGACACTCGACGACCGGCCGGTTTACGTGCGCGACCTGGCGCGGGTGGAGTTCGGTTTTGCCGAACGCGAGAGCTTTGCCCGGCTGGACGGCACCCCAGTCGTGACACTGGACATCGTGAAACGATCGGGGCAGAACATCATCGAGACGTCGCAGGCCGTGAAGCGCGTGATCGCCGATATGGAGCGGCTGTTCCCGCCGACGACAGTCGTGAAGATCACGTCCGACCAGTCCGAGGACATCAACCTCATGGTGTCCAGCCTGGAGAACAACATCATCTCCGGACTGCTGCTGATCGTGGCCGTGCTGCTGTTCTTCCTTGGGCTGCGCAACTCGTCGTTCGTTGCGATATCGATCCCGTCGTCGATGCTGCTGACGTTCATCATCCTGAACGCGATGGGGATCACGCTCAACATGGTCGTGCTCTTCTCCCTCATTCTCGCCCTGGGAATGCTGGTGGACAACGCCATCGTGGTCGTCGAGAACATCTACCGCTACATGGAGGAGGGCTGGTCCAGGCGTGATGCCGCGGTCAAGGCGACCGGTGAGGTGGCGATGCCGATAATCGGTGCGACGGCCACGACGGTTGCGGCCTTCACGCCGCTGCTTTTCTGGCCGGGGATCGTCGGCGACTTCATGAAGTACCTGCCGATCACCCTCATAGTCACTCTCTCCAGCTCGCTGTTCGTCGCACTCGTCATCGTCCCGACGCTGTGCTCGATATTCATGCGTACGGTCGATGAACCCTCGGTGTCGCTCACGCGCGCAGCGCGATGGACGCTGCTCGGTGCGGGAATTCTGGTGCTGCTCCTGATCACCGTGAGCAATCCGCTCACGGCATTGCTGCTGGCTGGCACCGGCGCGGTCCTCTACTTCCTGCACGTGCACCTGATGGAGAGGGTGGCCGACCGGTTCCAGCACGGTCTGCTCCCCGTGATCGTGAACGCCTACGAGCGGCGCCTGCGCTGGGCGCTGGGCCATCGTCGGTACGTGATCGGCGGCTCGCTCGCAGCGTTCATTGGCACCTTCATGCTGTTCGGAATGTTCAACACCGGTGTCGAGTACTTCCCCGAGAGCATTCCTCCGGCGCAGGCGGCCGTCACTATCGAGGCGCCGACGGGCACCCGTGCCGCAGTCACCGACGAGCTTGCCCAGCGCATCGAGGAAGAGCTGCGGGCGATGTCTGGCATGGAGGACTCCGAGTCGGTCGTTGCGACGGTAGGCGGTACTGCCGGCGGCGGCTTCATGGGCGGCAGCAGCGGTCCGAACACCGGCCGCGTCACCGTGAATTTCGTTCGCTTCGAGGAGCGGGAGCACGACTCCTTCGTGACCCTTCGGAACATGCAGGAGCGGCTGGGGCAGGGGATAGCCGGTGCCGAAATCTCTGTGGACAAGCCCGACAATGGCCCGCCGTCGGGTCCGCCTGTCAGTGTGGAGATCGTTGGGGCTGACCCGACCGTGCTCAAGCGCCTCTCCGACCGCGTGCTGGCCGTTCTCCGAGGCGCGCCCGTGTACTCGCGGCTGGTAGGGCTCGAGAGCGACCTCGATGACGCCCGGCCGGAGCTGTTCGTGTCCGTCGATCGCGACCGGGCTGGCCTGTACGAGTTGACGACAGCCGAGGTCGGTGGTGCGATCCGCGGTGCGATCCAGGGCGTAGAGGCCGCGAAGTTCCGAACCGGGAATGACGAGTACGACATCATGGTCAGGCTCGCGCCGCAGTGGCGCGATGATCTTGCCTCACTTCGCGAGCTGAACGTCATGGCGGAGGGGCGGCAGATACCGTTGTCGTCGGTCGCCAGGTGGGAAGTGCGTGATGGGCTCGGGAGCATCAAGCGCAAGGACATGGACCGCGTTGCGACTGTGACCGCCGACGTGCGCGCCGGCCTCAATACGAACGCGGTGCTGGGTGAGGTCCAGGAGACGCTGGCTCCGTTCATCGATTCGGAGCTGCCACCCGGGTACACGCTCCGCTACACGGGGCAGCAGGAGGACCAGCAGGAGGCGCAGGCGTTCCTCATGGCCGCTTTCGCGATCGCGCTGATGCTCATCGCCTTCATTCTGGTGTCGCAGTTCAATTCGGTGATCAAGCCGATGATCATCCTTTCGTCAGTGATGATGTCAACAGTCGGGGTGTTCGTCGGGCTGATGGTGTTCAGGATGCCCTTTGTCATCATCATGACCGGCGTTGGTATCATCTCGCTGGCCGGCATCGTCGTGAACAATGCGATCGTGCTGGTGGATTACATAGACGTGCTGCGCAGGCGCGACGGTATGGACAGGCGCGCTGCCATCATCCGGGGCGGCCTCACTCGTTTCCGTCCGGTCGTGCTGACGGCAATCACGACAGCCCTCGGACTCATTCCTCTGGCGATCGGGCTGAACTTCGACTTCATCGGCCTCTTCAGCAGCATGAATCCCGATTTTTACTGGGGTGGTGAGCAGGCGGCCTGGTGGGGCCCGATGGCGGTGGCGGTGATCGTCGGTATTCTGGTGGCGACGTTCCTCACGCTCATCGTCGTGCCGGTGCTGTATTCGATCTTCGACGATCTCACTGACTTCACTCGCAGGCGTTATACCCACGCCGCCGACGGCGACGAGCAGGCTGATGCTTTGGCGCAGCCTGAGGAAGAGGCGGAGGTCGGCGTGGCCGCGCTCGTTCGCAGCACCAGCTGATTCGGGATTTGATGCCGCACCCAGAGGGTGCGGCATCAACGGACGGCCGCTACGGCTCGCAGGCCACCCGGCTGTAAGCGAAGTTCACGCGGCGGGGCCCGCTGCGGCCAGGGCCTTCTATCCATGCGTGCAGAGAATCCGCGTCGCGGCGGTAACCAATCTGCTGGGGAAAATCGTGACCGGGATTCTCGAATACTACCAGTGAGTCGGTGACTGTCCTGGAGCGGAACTCCGCTGCGGTCTGCCCCGATGGCTGCGCCTGATATGCGAGCACGCCGTCAACCTCACGGAGGGTGATGAATTCGTGCTCCAGCAGCGTTCCGTTCCTGGTAGTGCGGCTCGTGCCCAGCATGCTCCCGGCACGCGCACCGGTCCACCGTTCCTCGACTGTGCGCTGCGGCGAGGTGGATTCCCAGCACCCCTGCAGCCACGCGACGCTCTCGATACGAGCTGACCCGATAAGCGCGGAAGCTGAATCGCCGGCCTCGCCACGTTCGCCCGCAGGCTGGGCGAACGACCGCACGACTGACGCGACATCGATGACCTTGCTCTCCGGCGGGGCTTCGCGGCGCTGCTCCGGCTGCTCCCCGGATGCAGCAACGTGGACACCGACAAGGATTGTGGGCCCGAACAAGCCGACTATGCCACGCTGGCCATGGAACGGAGGCACGCGCCGGCCGCCAGGTGACTGGCGCTCGCGTTTCGCGGATTCTCGTGGCCGGGAAACCAGTCGAACCTGTCGCAGATCGCGCGGGAGATCGGCTCTGCCCGCCGATACCGTGGCTCGCGTCCCGGACCTCGCCTGGCCGGACGCCGGTTCGGCGGCCGCTGCGATCAGGAGAGCGGCCAATGCTGCACAGAGGGAGGATGCACGCGTCACATCTGACAATCTAATCCGACAGAGCTCCAGAGCGCACTGCGGCGGACACACAGCGGCATGGCTGCATCGTCCACACGCGCATATCTTCGCTCGGCCATGTCTTCGCCTTCAATCCCGGCTGCGCTCACTGTCGCACTGCCTGACTGGGCGCACGATCTCATCTATACGGACCGCACGTACGATTCCCTCGAGGAGCGTATGAGCGTTGCGATAGACCTGGCCAGGCGGAACGTCGAGCAGGGTACCGGAGGCCCCTTCGGCGCCGCCGTTTTCGAAACCGGATCCGGCAGACTGATCGCGATCGGAATGAACCTCGTGGTCTCCTCGGGGAACGCATTCCTTCATGCGGAAACCGTTGCGCTGATGTTCGCCCAGCGTGAGGTCGGCACCTGGTCGCTGCGCTCGCCTGAGCATGATCTCTTCACATCCTGTGCCCCGTGCGCGATGTGTCTCGGCGCCGTGCTCTGGTCGGGCGTCTCCCGGCTGGTGAGCGGAGCGGCGCGCGAGGACGCCCTGGAGATCGGTTTCGACGAGGGGCCGGTCTTCGACGCCTCATACGAGTATCTCGTGTCGCGCGGCATCAACTGCCAGGCAGGCGTGCTCCGCGACGAGGCGCGCGCCGTTCTCCAGGACTACCGCTCCCGCGGCGCACCCATCTACAACGCATGACACTGGAACACACACTCTCAGGATACGATCTCGAGGCGCTGGGCGGGTCTCTGCGCGACGCCAATGCTGCGTTCACTGCCTGGTATCCGGGAGAGATCGGTGCGCGACAGCCGGTGCACACCGTATACGGCGGTGCCCAGCTGTTCCGTGCGGAGACGGCCGGTCGCCTGGGGCAACTCGCGCTCGCCGCTTTCCGTGATTACGCACCCGATGCCGCCGCGCTCCGCGGCGCGACGGGAATCATTGACGAAGCGCTTGCGTCCAGGGTCCACGCCCGCGTCGCAGAAAAACTGGAGCGCGAAGCTGTCGAAGACTTCCGGATCGACTTCGAGGACGGGTACGGAGTGCGACCTGACGAGGAGGAGGATTCGCAGGCGTTAACTGTGGCCCGTGAGCTCGCCCGCGGGATCAGCGACGGTACGCTTCCACCGTTCATCGGGATTCGCGTGAAACCGGTGAATGAGGAGCTGCGTCCACGCTCTACGCGAACGCTGGATCTCGTGATAACGACGCTCGTCCGGGAGACAGGCGGTGTCCTGCCGGAGAACTTCGTCATTACGCTTCCGAAAATCACGATCGCCTGGCAGGTGGAGTACTTCACCGGAGTGCTCGCGCTCCTCGAGGAGCGACTCGGCCTCGCGTCAGGTACACTGAGGTTCGAGATAATGGTCGAGACGCCTCAGGCCATCATCGACGCGGGGGGGTCGTCGCCGCTGGCCCGCTTCATCGACGCGGGACGGGGCCGCATTACAGCCGCGCACTTCGGTACGTACGACTACACGGCACTGCTTGGGATCACGGCCTCGCAGCAGCGCATGCAGCACCCTGCGTGTGACTTTGCCAAGCACGTGATGCAGGTCTCGCTCTCGGGAACCGGCGTGTGGATCTCAGACGGCTCGACGACGGTGCTTCCCGCCCCGCCGCATCGGGCTGCAAAGGGTGCCACCCTCACCAGACAGCAGCAGGCGGAGAACAGGGCGGTGGTGCACGGTGCGTGGCGGCTGCACTACGACGATGTGCTGCACTCGCTGCGGGGTGGCTTCTACCAGGGTTGGGATCTTCACCCGGCGCAGATCGTTACCCGGTACGCGGCGCTGTACGCGTTCTTCTTGACCGGCGTCGAGGCCGCGGGAACCAGATTGCGCAACTTCCTGGACAAGGCGGCACAGGCAACACTCGTCGGTAACGTGTTCGACGATGCCGCAACCGGTCAGGGGCTGCTGAATTTCTTCCTGCGCGGCGTCAACTCCGGCGCACTGACCGAGGATGAGGTGATCGAGCTCAGTGGCGTCACTCACGACGAGCTGCGCGGTCGCTCCTTCCCGCGGATTCTTGCCCGGCGCCGCGACCCCACTGTGGCCGGCGACGCAGCGGACGAGACTGCAGCCACGCCGGCGTAGAACCGCAGCCTCGTGTCCCCCCGCACACTCGAGCTGCTCGACCTGATTGCCCGCTGGGTGCACGTCATAGCGGGCATCATGTGGATGGGGAATTCGCTGCTGTTCAACTGGCTCGACCGCATCCTGCAGCCGTCCTCCCGCCGTGACGAAGGCATGCAGGGAGAGACATGGCTCGTTCACAGCGGCGGTTTCTATTTTCTCGAGAAGACCCTCCTGGTCGGGCAGCAGCTGCCACGCCCGCTGCACTGGTTCAAGTGGCAGGCGTACACGACGTGGCTCAGTGGTGCGTTCCTGCTCGTGGTCGTCTACTACGTGGGCGGACGTGCGCTGCTCGTGGGCGGGGCGCGTCCCGATCTGTCCCCGTCCGTGGTGCTGGCCATCGCGGTCGGCGCCATCGTGGGTGCATGGGCGGTGTACGAGGTCCTCTGGCGCTTTGTCGCCCCGCGCTCGCGAGCCGCTGCCGTGCTGCTGTCGCTCGCCGCACTTGGCGCTCTGGTCTGGCTGCTGACCCATGCGCTCAGCGGCCGAGCGGCCTTTCTCCACCTCGGAGCCGCCCTCGGGACGATCATGGCGGGGAACGTTGCGATGACCATAATGCCGTCGCAGCGGGCACTGGTTGCTGGCGTCGCGGAGGGCCGCGGGTCGGATCCCATCATCGCGGATCAGGCGAAGACGCGGTCGATCCACAACAACTACCTCACGTTCCCCGTCGTCGTGCTCATGATGAGCAGCCATTTCCCATCACTGAACGGGCATCGGCTAAGCTGGATCATCCTCCTGCTACTCATCGCCGCCGGCGCTGCGGTACGACACCTCATGAACGTGCGCTTCACGTTCAACCGCTGGATACCTGCCCTCGCCGCCACGATCGCCGTAAGCACTGTCGCCCTCTACCTGCTGGTTCACTCCGGTGGCGGGAGACGATCACCCATCACCGCCCACCCGCCGGTCGCAGTCACGTTCGAGGAAGTGCGAAGCGTCCTCGACCGGCGGT
>CAZOAT010000022.1:0-32518 GCA_964577965.1 uncultured Gemmatimonadaceae bacterium
GCACCGCGGGCGCTCTCAGCTGCGTGCCGCTACGCCGCGCCGGCGACCGCCAGCCGGCTGCGGAATGGTGAGTACAGCCTGCACGATGCGCTGCTGCTCAGTGTCGTGCGCGGCAGCGTATCCCTCGGCGGGGCTCGCGCGCTCCGGCCGCCCGATGTAGCGAGTGATCAGCGCGTCGCCTGTCGCGACCCGCAGGTGGGGAGAAACGTAGGTCCATGCGCCCATGTTCTTCGGCTCCTCCTGCGCCCAGACTACCTCGGCGACGTTGGGATACGAATCCACTGTTCGTGTGACATCCTCGTGCGGCCATGGATACAGCTCCTCCACCCGCGCAATCGCCAGCTCCGACCCGGGATCGGCTGCCATCAAGTCGTAATACAGCTTGCCGCTGCAGAATACCAGTCTGGTGACGCGCTCCCTGTCCAGCTCCCGCGGATCGTCAATCGTGCGATGGAAGCGCCCTCCCGCGAGATCGGCAAGCCGCGACGCGGCTGCCGGCAGGCGCAGCAGGCTCTTCGGCTGCATCAGCACCAGCGGCCTGTGCTCCTTGCGCAGCGCCTGGCAGCGCAGGATGTGGAAGTACTGCGCGGGCGTGGACGGATTCGCCACGACCATATTCCCTTCCGCACATCCCTGCAGGAACCGCTCGAGCCTGGCGCTGGAGTGCTCCGGACCCTGGCCCTCATAACCATGCGGCAGCAGCAGCACGACACCAGAGTTCTGATCCCACTTCGCGCGGTCGGCCGTGAGAAACTGGTCGATGATCGGCTGCGCCACATTCACGAAGTCGCCGAACTGCGCCTCCCACAACACCAGCGTGTCGCGAGCGGCGGTGCTGTAGCCATACTCGAATCCGAGGACTGCGGCTTCCGACAGCGGGCTGTTGTACAGTTCGAACGATCCCGTCGCCTGCGCCAGGTGCTGCAGTGGAGTGAACGTGCGGTTTGACTCCAGGTCGTGCAGCACGGCCTGGCGGTGAGAGAAGGTCCCCCGCTCGGTGTCCTGCCCCGACATGCGCACCGACACGCCTTCCACGAGAAGCGAAGCGAAAGCCAGCGCCTCGGCGTGTCCCCAGTCGATCCCGCCCTCCTCGCCCATCGCATCACGCCTGCGGACCAGATTGCGCGACAGCCGCGGATTCACCTTGAAGTCGGCGGGCCAGGCGAGGAGCTGCTCGTTCAGCGCGATCAGCTGCTCCGCACGAACCGCCGTCTCCACTCCCTCGGGCGGCGGACCGGGCGACCCGTACTCAGGCTCCGGCCCGCCCGTGCGCATTCCCTCGTGCGCCTGCTCCAGGCGCTGCATCGCCTCCCGCTCAATCTCCTGCGCCTGTCCAGCGCTGATCACGCCGGAGTCGGTAAGCCGCTGTGCCCATACCGTGGGCACGCGTGGATGCGAGCGGACGATCTCGTACATCCCGGGCTGTGTGAACGCCGGCTCGTCTGTCTCGTTGTGGCCATAGCGCCGATAGCCGACGAGATCGATCAGGAAATCGTCGCCGAACCGCGCACGATATTCCATCGCGAAACGCACGGCCTGCACGCAGGCGTCAGGGTCGTCAGCGTTGACGTGGATGACGGGGACCTCAAATCCCTTCGCCAGATCGCTCGCATGGTAAGTCGAGCGTCCGTCGCACGGATCGGTGGTGAACCCCACCTGGTTGTTCACAATGACGTGCACCGTTCCGCCAACGCGATAGCCTCGCAACCGCGCAAGGTTGAGCGTCTCAGCGACGATTCCCTCACCCGGGAACGCGGCGTCTCCGTGTATGCACACCGGGACCACGCTGCTCTCGTCCCGCACGCCCGGGCTGCCGGCGACCCGCTGATTCGCGCGCGCGACACCGACCAGCACGGGATTCACGAACTCGAGGTGGCTGGGGTTCGGTTCCAGCGTGACCTCGACCTCCCGTTTGCCCACGGTGAGCGTCGCGCTCGCGCCGAGGTGGTATTTCACGTCGCCCGTGCCGCTCGCCGGCGTCGTGCCCGGACGCATTCCCTCGAACTCGCTGAAGATCTTCGAGTACGGCTTCTCCAGAATGTGCGCCAATACATTGATGCGGCCGCGATGCGCCATGGCGATCGCCACCTGACGCGCACCCTGTTCCGCCGCCCGCAGGATGATCTCGTCGAGCATTGGCACGAGAGCGTCGGTGCCCTCGATCGAGAATCGCTTGTAGCCCTGGTAGGCGCGGTGAATGAATCGCTCAAGCCCGTCCACCTCCGCGAGCCGCTTCAACAGGGCGGTCTCCTCTTCGGGAGCGAGCCGCGCATGCAGACGGCCGCTCTCTATCTCCGTGCGAAGCCAGTTACGCTCCGGCGCTGCCGCGACATGCTCGAACTCGATGCCTATGGTAGACGCGTACAGCCTTCGCAATCGTGCTACTGTGTCGGCCGCGGTCGTGTCCGGCTGGCCGAGCGCGGATCCCGGCACGCGCTCCAGCTCCGCATCGGTTATTCCGTGGAACTCCGGCGTGAGCTCCGGGGCACCTGGCGCTGGTGACCCGAGCGGGTCTGCGCTCACGGCCAGATGGCCGAAGGTTCGGATCGCGTCGATCAGCCCGGCTGCGCCAGCAACGACGCGAAGCAGCCCCTCGTCAGCGGTCGCGGACGGTGAACCGCCAACCGATTCGGCAAAACGGAAGAACTGCCGCCAGCTCTCTTCGACGAGCGACGGATTGCGCCTGAACAGCTCCCACTGTTCAGCGATGTATGCGTCGTTGAAGACGCCCGAGATCGTCGGCGCGGTCATGCCTTGAATTTAACGCCCTATCGCCTCGTCCTCCGATGATCCGGCGGTTTCCACCGACGGCGGGAGCGTCAGGCAGAAGCGGCTGCCGACACCCGGCGTGGACTCGACTTCTAGCGTTCCATCCAGCAGTTCCGCGAGCCGGCGTGAAATCGCCAGTCCCAGTCCCGTGCCGCGCTGCTGGCGCTGGTCCTCTCCCGCCAGCTGCACGAATTCGTCGAAGATCCGGACGAGGTCCCCGGGCGCGATCCCGCCGCCTTCATCCACCACTTCGATATGCACCCCGCCCTCTGAGGTCGGCCGGTATTCGACACGAACCGGCTTGCCGTTCCCGAACTTGATGGCATTCGACAGCAGGTTCAGCAGGATCTGCCGCACGCGGCGTGGATCTGTCCGGATGCTGATACTGTCGCCGAGCTCCTCAAGTACAAGCTCGGTTGCGTTCCCCGAGGCGAGAGGCCGCACAGTCACGAACAGGTCCTCGATCAGCGACGGGAAGGCCACTGACTGGACCGCCAGCTCGATTTTCCCGGCCTCGATCTTGGACAGATCCAGTACGTCGTTCACCAGCTCCAGCAGGTGCTTGGCGGCGCGGTGTGTCCGCTCGAGACCTTCGCGCTGCTGGGGGGTCAGCGGACCATAGATGTTGTCGAGCAGCAGAGTGCTGTAGCCAAGCACCGCATTTATCGGCGTCCTCAGCTCGTGGCTCATCGAGGCATAGAAGCGGCTTCGCGCGGCGATGGCGCGCTCCATCTCGGCGGTCCGCCTGCTGAGCACCGCGTTGAGTGACGACAATTCGGCGGCTGTGCGCGCCTCGGTCTCCAGAATGCGGGTACGGTGCTCCAGCTCCAACTCGCGCCGCTGTGATTCGCGGATCGTTTCCTCCTGCCGCTTGATCTGCTCCTGCTGGCGCCACAGGTCCACGAACACCGACACCTTGGAGCGGAGGATCTCCGGATCGAAGGGCTTGAACAGATAGTCCACAGCGCCGACCTCGTAGGCACGGAAGACGTGCGACTCGTCCTTGTTGATGGCGGTCAGGAAGATTATCGGCACGCTTCGGGTGCGCGGCCTCGACTTCACGTACCGCGCGGTCTCGAGTCCGCTCATTCCGGGCATCTGCACGTCCAGCAGGATCACCGCGAAGTCGCGCAGCAGCAGCTCACGCAGCGCTTCCTCTCCGGACGACGCGTGAATGAGAGTCTGGCCGAGGGGCTCGAGGATCGCCTCCAGCACCCGAAGATTTTCCGCCCGGTCGTCCACCAGGAGGATGTTCACGGGATCGACAGGGGCCGGCGAATTCTCGTGTGAAGGCTCAGGCTCCAGGCCGACGGGCTGCATCTGCGCGGCGCTCATGTCGTACGCACTCCCGCCTCCGCGGCCGCCACGAGCGAGACGAGATGAGGCGCGATCTTCTCCACTGGAAGCACCGTCGCTTCCGGAACTGCCAGTCTTGCCGCTCGCGGCATCACTGGCATCTCGGCCGAGTCGGGGTCCTGCACTATTCCCATCCCACCGGCGTCCACTATGCTCCGAAGACCGATTGCACCGTCGGCGTTCGCGCCCGTGAGCACCACGCCAATTGCCCTCGGGCCGTAAATTGCCGCTGCCGAGGAGAAGGTCACGTCTATCGAAGGGCGGCTGTACCGCACCGGCGCATCCATCTCCAGCGTGAGATAACCGTCATCGACGAGAAGGTGGTAATCTGACGGTGCAACGTACACGTGCCCGGCCTGCAGCGGCTCCTTGTCGTCGGGCTCACTCACCTGCAGCCTTGATCGATCCTGCAGCAGGTCCGCGAGCAGTGTCTTCGAGTCGCGCCCCCGGTGCTGAATCACGACAACCGGAACTGCGAAGTCGACGGGGAGCCCCCGGACGAGGCTCGTGAGCGCATCGAGTCCTCCCCACGATGCCCCGACGACGACGACACCGTAGCCGTAGCTACGCGATCTTTCGGTAGATCTTCTCGCGGGCATCGAGCTGCTCGAAATGCTGCTCATACGGTGAGAATCGCAGGGATTCCTTGTTGCCGAGGCACAGTATGCCGAACGTGACCAGGCTCTCGTGCAGCAGGCCGTGGACGCGGGCCTGCAGGTCCCTGTCGAAGTATATGAGAACGTTCCTGCACAGGATCACGTGGAATTCTGCGAAGGAGCTGTCCGTGACGAGATTGTGCTGCGCGAAGACCACGTTCTCGAGGAGTGACTGCGAGAAGACGGCGCCGTCATAACCCGCCGTGTAATACTCGGAGAAGGACCGCCGTCCACCCGCCTTGATGTAGTTGTCGGTGTACTCCTGCATCCTGTCCAGCGGGAAGATGCGCTCCTTCGCCCGCCGCAGCACGGCATCGTTGATGTCCGTGGCATAGATGCGGCTCCGATCGTAAAGCCCTTCCTCGGCCAGCAGAATGGCCATCGAGTACACCTCTTCGCCGGAGGAACACCCCGCATGCCACACCCTGAGAAAGGGGTACGTGCGCAGCAGCGGCACGACCCGCTCGCGGAACGCGACGTAGAACGCGGGATCCCGGAACATGGCCGTGACGTTGATCGAGAGATCGAGGAGCAGCCGTTCCATCGCCGCCGCGTCATGCAGCACGAGGTTCTGCAGTGCGCTGATCGTCGGCAGTCCCTCGGCCTCCAGCCGTTTCCTCAGCCGCCGCCGGATGGAGGAGTACGCGTACGACCGGAAGTCGAAGCCGTAGTGCCGGAACACCCCCTCCAGCAGCAGCTCTATCTCCACCCGCTCGAGATCATTGTTGCGCGCGGGCGTGCCCACCTCAATCGCTGTCAGCGGTACAGCCATACGCGCAGCAGCGAAAGAAGCTGCTCTGGCTCGATTGGTTTAGTGATGTAGTCGGACGCGCCGGCAGCGATGCACTTCTCCCGGTCACCCTTCATCGCCTTGGCGGTCAGTGCGATGATCGGCACTGAGCGGAACCGCGGATCCTGCCGGATCTGCGTCATAGTCTCGTAGCCGTCCATCTCGGGCATCATGACGTCCATGACGATCGCGTCGACGTTCGCATCCTCCTCCAGGCACGCGAGCGCTTCGCGACCATTCTCGGCGAAGCGCACGTGCATCCCGTGCGACTCGAGCAGGCTCGTGAGGGAGTAGATGTTGCGTACGTCATCATCCACCACCAGAATCTGCTTGCCCGTCACCACCGCGTCGGACGTATGCAGCTGGCGGAGCATCTGCCGCTTCTGCTCCGGCAGCCTTGACTCCACCCTGTGAAGGAACAGCGCTGTCTCGTCGAGCAGTCGCTCGGGAGACTTCACGTCCTTCACGATGATCGTCTCGGCATACCTGCGCAGCCTGGTGTCCTCCTCCCGCGACAGCTCCTTGCCGGTGTAGATGATGATCGGAAGGTCCTTCTTCTCCGGATCCGACTTCACCCGCTCGAGAAGCTCGAAGCCGCTCATGTCGCGCAGTCCGAGATCGAGCACCATGCAGTCGTACCGCCGCTCCTCCAGCGCAGCGAGAGCCTCCTCCGCGGTCTGAACGGCCGTGATGTTCACATCGTCGGCATCTATGAGCTCGACAATCGCGTCGCGCTGCGTCGGGTCGTCCTCGACGACGAGAAGATTCCGGTCCTCGCTCTTCTCGAGGAAGTCGGAGATCTTGCCGAACGCCAGATCCAGGCTCTCCCTGCTCACCGGCTTTTCGAGATATGCGAGCGCGCCGGCCCGCAGCCCCTGCTGTCTGGTCTCGTCCAGGCCGCTGATGATGTGCACAGGGATGTGACGGGTCTCCGGATGGTGCTTCAGTCGCTCGAGCACAGCCCATCCGTCCACGCGAGGCATGTCTATGTCCAGCGTGATCGCGTCCGGGTGATAGTCGTGTGCCACCTCCAGCCCTGCCTCGCCATCGAGCTCGACGACCCCCTTGAAGCCCTTGTCTCGCGCCATGTCGAGCAGCACGCGGGCGAACCGCTCGTCGTTCTCGACGATCAGTACTACCCGATCGCCCGGCTGGATATCGGCACGATCGTCCGGCACCGGTCCGGCTCGCGTCGCCCCCCCTCCGCGTTCCAGCTCTCGCCCCGACGGACGATCTCCGGAAGACTGATACTGAAGCGGATCCTCGTTTCGTTGCAGCGGCCGGCGGCGCCTCCCCGGCATCGGCACCGCTGCTGTCTCCTCGCCCTCCTCGCTCTCGCCGGGCGGGGTAAACGTGACGGGAAGGAACAGAGTGAAAGTGCTCCCCCTGCCCGGCTCGCTCTCCACCGTTATCTCGCCACCGAGCAGCCGCGCGATCTCACGGCTTATTGAAAGGCCGAGTCCCGTTCCACCGTACTGGCGGTTGGTGGTACCGTCCGCCTGCTGGAAGGCCTCGAAGATGAGCCGCTGCTTCTCTGGCTGAATTCCGATTCCGGTGTCCGTCACGGCGAACGCAACGATCGAGTCAGCTTCCAGCAGCGCCGGGTGGGAGTACCGCCTGCCGGTTTCCGCCCGATAAGCAGACACGCTGACGCCGCCTTCCGACGTGAACTTCAGTGCATTTCCAATGAGGTTCTTCAGCACCTGCTCCAGCCGCTGCGCGTCGGTAAAGATTGCAGCTGGGCCGTTCGGTCTGATGTGAAAGTCCAGCGTCAGCCCCCGCTGCTCGGCGAGCGGCTTGAAGGTGCGCTCCACGAACCCCCGTACATCGTCGATCGCCACCTCCCCTGGGGTGATCTCCATCTTCCCCGCTTCCACCTTCGACAGATCGAGCACGTCGTTGATGAGCGTGAGCAGATCGGTACCGGACGCCAGGATGGTCTGGGCGAACTCGACCTGCTTGTCCGTGAGGTTGCCATCCTTGTTGTCCGCCAGCAGCCGGGCGAGGATGAGCAGGCTGTTGAGCGGCGTCCGAAGCTCGTGCGACATGTTGGCCAGGAACTCCGACTTGTAACGCGAGCTGATCGCGAGCTGGGAAGCCTTCTCCTCCAGCGCGACACGCGCTGCCTCGACCTCCTCGTTCTTCTGCTCGACCTTGCGATTCTGCTCGGCAAGGAGCGAAGCCTTCTCCTCCAGCTCCTCGTTCACCTGCTGCAGCTCTTCCTGCTGGTCCTTGAGCAACTCCTCCGATTTTCTGAGCGTCCCGGCCTGCGCCTCCAGTTCGGCATTGGACCGCTTCAACTCCTCCTGCTGCCGCTTGAGCTCTTCCGACTGGCTCTGCAGCTCGTGCGTCAGCGACTGCGACTGCTCCAGAAGCTGCGTCGTACGCATGTTGGCGCTGATCATGTTCAGCACAACCCCGATGGTGTCTGCAAGCTGGTCGAGGAAAGTCTGGTGGATCTGGCTGAACGGCAGGAATGAAGCGAGTTCGACCACGGCCTTCACTTCACCTTCGAACAGAATCGGAAGGACGATGATGTTGCGCGGTGGCGCCTCCCCCAGCCCCGATGTGATCGTGATGTAGTCATCGGGGACGTTCGTCAGCAGGATCGGCTTCTTCTCCAGCGCGGCCTGGCCGACCAGTCCCTCTCCTTCGCGGAAGCTGTTGGCGACATGCTTCCGCTCCTTATACGCGTAGCTGGAGATCAGCCGGAGAGCATCCTGCTCCTCGTCCGCGAGATAGAACGCCCCGTGGTGTGCCGAGACCAGGGGCGTGAGCTCCGACATGATGAGGCCGGAAACTGTTTTCAGATCCTTCTGACCCTGCATCATCCGGGAGAAGCGCGCGAGGTTGGTCTTCAGCCAGTCCTGCTCGGCGTTGCGCTCCGTCGTCTCCTTCAGGTTGCCGATCATCTGGTTGAGGTTGTTCTTCAGCGCGTCCAGCTCGCCCTGCGCCTCAACCGCGATCTGCTGGCTCAGGTCGCCGCGCGTCACAGCGGTGGCGACGTCGGCGATCGCACGCACCTGAATGGTGAGGCTGTTCGCCATCGCGTTCACGTTGTCCGTGAGCGCGCGCCAGGTGCCCGCGGCACCCGGTACTTCCGCCTGGCCGCCCAGAATCCCCTCGGTTCCCACTTCCTTCGCCACGCGTGTCACCTCATCAGCGAAGACGCGGAGTGAGTCCACCATCGCGTTGACCGTGTTCTTGAGCTCGAGAATCTCGCCGCGAACCTCGACGGTGATCTTCTGCGACAGGTCCCCGCGCGCGACTGCGGTCGTCACGTCGGCGATGTTGCGCACCTGACTGGTGAGGTTCGAAGCCATCGCGTTCACGTTGTCCGTCAGGTCCTTCCACGTTCCGCCCACCCCGGGGACGCTCGCCTGGCCACCCAGCCGCCCTTCGCTGCCCACCTCACGCGCGACGCGTGTCACTTCCGAAGCGAACGCGTTGAGCTGGTCCACCATAGTGTTGATCGTGTCCTTCAGTTCGCGAATCTCGCCCTTCACATCCACCGTGATCTTGCGCGACAGGTCGCCGCGCGCGACTGCGGTCGTCACGTCCGCGATGTTGCGTACCTGGCCGGTGAGGTTCGATGCCATCGCATTCACGCTGTCCGTCAAATCCTTCCACGTGCCGGCCACACCGGGAACGTGCGCCTGCCCGCCGAGCCGCCCTTCCGTACCGACCTCACGCGCGACGCGTGTTACCTCCGATGCGAACGAGCCAAGCTGGTCCACCATCGTGTTGATCGTGTTCTTCAGTTCGAGGATCTCGCCTTGCACGTCCACGGTGATTTTTCGGGAGAGATCGCCGCGGGCCACTGCCGTCGTCACGTGCGCGATGTTACGCACCTGACCCGTGAGATTCGACGCCATCGCGTTCACGCTGTCGGTAAGATCCTTCCAGGTGCCCGCCACACCGGGCACTTCAGCCTGCCCGCCGAGACGTCCTTCGGTACCCACCTCGCGTGCCACCCGCGTCACTTCAGACGCGAAGGCACTGAGCTGATCGACCATCGTGTTCACTGTCGTCCCGATACGCAGGAACTCGCCCTGCACCGGACGTCCTTCCATCTGCAGTGCCATCTTCTCCGACAGATCGCCCTCGGCGACCGCGGTGAGCACGCGCGCGACTTCCTTCGTGGGCGCGACAAGGTCAGTGATCAGAGAGTTGATGCAGCCGATTACTGTCGCCCACCCGCCCGCGTGCGTGCCAAGCGGCACACGTTCCTCCATCTGACCCTGCCGTCCGACGCGGGAGCTTACGTGCTCGATGTCATCGACCACGCGCTCGTTGCGCGCAGCAAGCTCGTTGAAGGCATCGACTATCTCGCCGATCAGCGGATCCTCGCTGTCTGCGATGCGGACAGTGAAGTCACCGTCCCTCAGCGAGCGTATGCCCCGCAGCACCCCCTTGAGCTCTGAGTCGCGGCCGTTGCGACCAGCTCTGGCGCGCGACGCCGGCTTCGCGCCCTCTACCTCCTGACTGCCCCCCTCGCGCCGGCCGGCGCGTCCACGCCTGGCGCGCGGCCGCGATATCTCGAGATCGTCGATTTCGATCGAATCACTGATGTCCACGCATCAATCCTCACAGAAGTGCTCCCGACGGCATTGGATCCGGTCTGGAGCCTGAATTCCCAAAGCGGAAACAGTCTTCCTATTCAAAAGTGGGACCGCTGTACGGCACGTGCCTTACCTCGCCTCCGACTGCGACCAATCCCGGCCGGAGCACCCGCTTGGACCCGCCTGGCATCAGAGTTCCGCAACCATGAGTCGCACTGGCAAGCCTCCGTTCTCGGTGCGCAGCATCGTCTTCAGGCGCAGGCCGGTAGCGCGCTCCAGCGCCGGATCCCCGGACAGAAAAGCGACCACCCATCCGGAGCAGCGCTCTCGCACGACTGAGCCGAACCGCGCATACAGGTTGCGCAGCTCTCCCCGCTCGCCGACACGTACTCCGTAGGGTGGGTTCGTCACTATCCATCCTTGGGCAGCTGGCGCCTGGAAGGCGGAAAGCGATTGCTGACGCAACACGACAGCGCCTGCGAGACCCGCACGCTCGGCGTTCGCTGACGCTGCTTCCACCGCTCCAGCGTCGCGATCGTACCCGTGAATAGTCGGTATCGCACCTGCTTCGAGCGCGCGCGGGTCCGCGCGCTTCGGCTGCCGCGCAGCTGCGTACGACGGCCACCGCCTGAACCGGAAATCGCGTTCCGCACCCGGCGCCCGTTCTGACGCGAGCAGCGCTGCCTCGATGCATATCGTACCGGCTCCGCAGAACGGATCCACGAGCGGTGAAGCACGGTCCCAGCCGCTCGCGATCACGGCCGCGGCGGCGAGGGTCTCTCTGAGGGGCGCCTTCGCCGTCGCGAGTCGGTAGCCGCGCTGATGCAGATGTGCCCCCGAGCTGTCCGCGCTCAGCTGCCACTCGTCCCGCAATCCCCGCACGACGACGAGCTGGGATCCGTCGGCCGTCGAATCCGTGTCGCCAGATGCGACCACATCCGACGCACCTTCGTCTGTCACGCGCTCTTCCGTAACACCTGCGATGCGCACACCCGCTGCTTTCGCGAGCCGCTCGGCGATCGCACCGGTGTGGTACAGCCGGCACTTGCGGGCGGTGACACGGAAGCTCGCTGCGCCGCCCGCTTCCACGAACGGCCGCCAGTCGAGCCCCGCCGCACGACGCTCCAGTTCGGCGAACGTACGCGCGCGAAACGTGCCCATTCGTACAACGACCCGGTTCGCGGTCCGGAGCCACAGGTTGGCCTGCTGCACGACTTCCTGGTCGCCCCGAAACAGGACGCCGTCGGGGAGCACCTCGCTCACGGCGATTCCAGTCGCTTCGAGTTCACGTGCCGTGATTGCTGATATCCCCGGCGGTGAGGAAGCGAACAGCTCCAGGCCGCTCATCCTGCGGCCCTGTCGGGAGCGCCTTCGGTCTTTGCCGGCACCGCGCGTGAGGCAGCTTTGCGCTTCTGCAGAAAAAGCCACACCCGCCAGCCGAGCAGGACTGCGAACACCGTGAAATAAACCAGCGGCAGGTAGGTGTCCTTCTTCACCGCCCACAGGTAATGCACGGTTCCCGTGATAGCCGCCACGTAGATGAGCCGGTGGAGCATCGCCCACCGCTTTCCGCCGAGCCGCCTCACCCAGCCGCGCGTGGAGGTGATCGCGAGCGGCAGGAGCAGCAACCACGTCGCGAGCCCTATCGTCACGTACGGATGCTCGACCACGTCCTCCACGATGTCGCCGATGTCGAAGAACATGTCGAGTCCGATGTAAGTCGCGAAGTGGAGCGTCGCGTAGAAGAACGCGAAGAGGCCGAGCATGCGGCGGTATCTGATCAGCTCGTTCCAGCCGCTGATCCGTCGCAGCGGAGTCACTGCCAGCGTAGCTGCGAGCAGTCGCAGCGCCCAGCGGCCTGTGCGCAGCTCCAACGCCTCGATCGGGTTGGCTCCCAGTCCGCCGGTCGCGGCGTCGTACGCAATCATCCCCAGCGGGATGAGGCAGATCAGGAATACGAGTGGCTTGCCTGCGCGACGCGCGAGCTGCGCCATCAATAAGACTTGCGCAGATCCATGCCAGCGTAGAGATGCGCCACTTCCTCGCCGTAGCCGTTGAACAGCAGTGTTTTACGCCTGCGGAACTCGCCGATGCGGCGCTCCTTCGCCTGGCTCCAGCGCGGGTGATCGACCCCTGGATTCACGTTGGCGTAGAAACCGTACTCCTGGGGCGCGGCGCGATTCCACGCGGTAGGGGGCTCGGTCTCAGTGAAACGCATGCGGACGATCGACTTGATCCCCTTGAAGCCGTACTTCCAGGGCACGACCAGCCGGAGCGGGGCCCCGTTCTGGTTCGGAAGCACGCGTCCGTACAGCCCGGCGACGAGGATCGTGAGCGGGTGCATCGCCTCATCCAGGCGAAGCCCCTCGGTGTACGGCCAGGCGAGCACGCTGCGCCGCTGCCCGGGCATCTGGCTGGGATCGTGCAGTGTCGCGAACTGCACGTACTTCGCGGACGGCAGCGGCTCCACCCGATTGATGAAGTCACGGAGCGGAAAGCCGAGCCAGGGAACGACCATGGACCACCCTTCGACACACCGCATGCGATACACCCGCTCTTCCAGCCTGTGCGGTTTCAGCACGTCCTCGATGTCGTACACGGCGGGACGTGCCACCAGCCCCTCGACGGCGATACTCCACGGCTTAGTGCGAAGTGCACCGGCCCGCTTCGCCGGTTCGTCCTTCCCCGTACCGAACTCGTAGTAGTTGTTGTACGTCGTGACGTCGTCGTACGGCGTGAGCCTGTCAGGCGGATTGTCGTCACCGGCGTCCGTGGTCGCGTCGGCTGCCTGCAGACAGCCGGGGAGCACTCCGGCAGCAGCAGCCGCGCCCAGCAGCCCCGCCGCACGGAGAAACTGTCGTCGCCCGACGTACAGCGACTCGTCGGTTACTTCAGAATCCTTCAGCCGCGCTCGTCGGCGTATCGCCATGTCGCCTCCTTTTCCAGCTCCCGCTTTTGCGCGCCGGTGTTTTCCTTTAGGCAGCGGTCCGCACACGCAGTCCGCAGCACCTCTACACATAGTAGCGTCCCAGCGGCCCCAATAGTTCCTGTCCACTCCCGCCCCGTCCCGGTCCACCACGCTCGCCGCAGCCCGTAAGGAGCTGCAGGCGCGTTTCGGCCACCCCGACTTCCGTACGGGGCAGTGGGAGCCGATTCAGGCCCTGCTTCAGGGACATGACGCGCTCGTCGTCATGCCTACCGGCAGCGGCAAGTCGCTCATCTACCAGCTCGCGGCGGTGATCCTCGAGGGACTGACGATCGTGGTGAGTCCGCTCATCTCCCTGATGAAGGATCAGCACGACAAGCTGCTGGCCCACGGGCTCGACGCGGTTGCCATGCACTCGCACCTCAGCTCCTCCGAATCCCGCGAAGTTCACCGGCAGATCGGGGAGGGCGAAGGCGAGATCCTGTATGTGACTCCCGAACGGTTCAAGGACCGCGCGTTCTTCGAGCATCTCATGGGCCGGCCCATCAGTCTCTTTGTGATAGACGAAGCGCACTGCGTCAGCCAGTGGGGACACGATTTCCGCCCTGATTACCTCTCCCTCGGCAACATCGCCAAACGGCTGCAGCGTCCACCGATACTCGCGCTCACCGCGACAGCCACGACGGAAGTGCAGGCAGACATCGTCCGTCAGCTCAGCATGCGCGAGCCGTTCATCCAGATCACCGGGTTCGCGCGACCGAACCTGCGGTTCGAGGTCCGGCGCACGGTGAACGACGGCATCAAGGACGCGTTCATCGACCGGCAGCTGCACGAGGTCGAAGGCGTCGGCGTCGTGTACGTGGCCACCGTCAAGGAAGCCGAACGGCTGTTCGAGCAGTTCTCGCCGAAGTTCGAGCTTGGCCTGTATCACGGAAAGATGCCTGCTGCCGAAAGGAAGGATGCGCAGGAGCGGTTCATGGCTGACGAGCTCAAGGCGATCATCGCGACCAACGCCTTCGGACTCGGCATAGACAAGCACGACCTGCGCTTCGTTACGCATTACCACTTTCCGGGGTCACTCGAGGCCTACTACCAGGAGGCCGGTCGTTCCGGGCGTGACGGAAAGACTGCGATCTGCACGGTGCTGTACCGGGTCGAGGACCGCCGAATCCAGACCTACTTCCTCGGCGGCAAGTATCCCGAGATCGAGGAAGCGGCACGCGTTGCAATCACACTCGAGAAATACCCGATCGGCGACACCGTCGACATCGGCGACGTCTCGGAGCTGGCGGACGTGCCGCTGCGGAAGGTGCGCATCGTGCTGGCTCTCCTGAAGCGCCACCACGCCGTGCGCGAGCACCGGGATGGCCGCTGGCAGCGGCTGGTCGAAGGCCTCACGTCGGTCAATCTCAGCGCCGACCTCACGGACTACGAGGAGCGCCGCGCGCGCGACCAGCAGAAGCTCCGCACGATGATCGAGTTCTGTCAGACCGCAGACTGCCGCACCCGCTTCATCCTGGAGCACTTCGGCGAAGCCGTCGAGCCGGACTGGCGCTGCAAGCACTGCGACGCCTGCGACGCGATCGATACCGGTGAGTGGATGCAGCGCCGGGAACGCTGAGCGTGCAACTCTCGCGACTGTACCAGAACCCGATCGAGGCGTGGCTCGCCGCGGCCGCTGTGTTTCTGATCAGCATGCTCGCCCTGCTGGTAGTGAAGGAAATCGCCATCCGCCGCACTCGCGGCCCGGCAACCGAGCCCTCCACCAACGCCTCGGAGCTCGGCACGCGCCTCGTCTCGCGAACCGGCATTTTCTTCCTCGTCATCCTTGCATTGGCGCTCGCTTCCCTGGCGCTCGCGCTGCCGGAGTCCGTTCGCCGCGTCGTGCGGGTGGTCGCCATGCTCGGACTGCTCACGCAACTCGGCATCTGGGGGAACGCAGCGATCTCCTTCTGGGTGACGCGCACCGGGCAGCGTTCAGCAGATGCGAGCACTGTGACGCTGGTGCACGCGCTCAGCGGAGTCGCACGCCTGGTGCTCGTCGTCATCCTCCTGCTTCTCGCACTCGACAATTTCGGTGTCAACACGACCGCCCTCGTCGCCGGACTCGGCATCAGTGGACTGGCACTGGCGCTCGCGATCCAGAGCACCCTCGCCGATCTGTTTGCCACGCTTTCCATAGTGCTCGACAAGCCATTCGTCGTGGGTGACATGATCGAGCTGGACGCATTCGCCGGACGTGTGGAGCGGATCGGTATCAAGACGACGAGACTTCGCAGCGTCACAGGCGAACAGATCATCATCGGCAACGGCGATCTCCTGCGCGGACGCATCCGCAACCACCGCCGCACTTCGGAGCGGCGAGGTTCTATTGCGGTACGCGTCGCACCCGACATCCCGCGCGAGTCACTGCCCGCCGTGAGCAACGGCATCATTGCGGCAGTCGGGACCGTCAGCGGCGTGCGCCTCGACCACGTCGCGCTGCGCGAGATCACGCCCGCCGGCACGGAATTCGAGATAGTGTACTACACGGCAGACGGTACGCCTGCCGGCACCGCGCTGGCACGCGAGCAGCTGGAGCTGGCCATCGGCAACGCCCTCGAGTCAGCCGGGATACACGTCGTGAGCCAGACAGTAGTCGTCCGCACCGGACTCGGCTGAGCCGGGCTCGGCTGACCCGCGGCGCTGCCAGTTACACCATCCGTCCGCTCACCTCTATCTCCACGTTCCCCTTGAGTGCGCGGGAAACGGGGCAGCCGTCGCGGGTCGCTTCCAGGGCTTCCTGGAAAGTCGCTTCGTCAACGCCTGTAACGCTGGCCTGCACGTCGAGCTTCATTCGCGTAATGGTGAACCCCTCACCGACCTTCTCCACCGTGCAGGCGGCGCTGGTCTCGATCTTCTCCGGCGTTCCACCCTTCTTCTCCAGATTTCCGCTCAGCGCCATGCTGAAGCACGCGGCTTCAGCAGCGGCCAGCAATTCCTCCGGGTTCGAGCCGACCCCCTCCTCGAACCGTGAGCTGAAGGTGTAAGGTCCGGAGACAGCTCCCGTCGAGCCTTCGAAGGTGCCGTTGCCGCCGCGCAACGCTCCGTTCCAGACCGCCGATGCTTTTCTGGTGGGCATGTGATCCTCTGTCAGTGCGTTGTAGGGCCGTCACGCCTGAATGGGCGGCGGACGCGTGTGGTTGTTTCCGACAGTCCCGCGAATCTCACGCCGTTTGGGCGGCCGGCAGCAGCTGTGAGTGCCAGGACCTGCCCGCCGGCTTCTCGAACCCGGCGAGCCACTCTCCCACCGAAGAGACCGTAAGGTCGAAGACGGCGGTGTCACGGTTCACCCGGCCGCGTTCCGCCGCTTCAGCAAACTCGTGGCGCTGCAGCGAGCGGATCTCCCCCGAACGGGTGCGATAATGGATCGTTCCGCCGCCAAGCAGCTGCGTACCCAGCTTCCCCTCGACCTCTTTCAGCACACGGTACAGTCCGTCTATCGAGCATCCCGACGCATGCGCGTCGCGCTGGTCCACGCCGATGGTGAGGAAACGGTGCTCGCGCCAGTCCCGCGCGGCCGTGAGCGGCTCGCCGTGCGCCCGCCAGTCGTCGAGAAACCCGTCCACGCCCAGGAGCAGCTCCCTCTCTTCCGCTTCGCTCAGCGGGCGCGAGCTGGCGAAGACCCACACGCGGGCCATATCAGGAAGATCCTTGAATTCAATGGCAGGCATGAGTGGAAAGATAATGGCACGAGGATACCGACGACCGCAGGCAGCTACACCTCGAGCGACCTCCACAGGTACCAGCACGCAATACTCCGGTATGGTGCCCACGGCCGTCCGAGCCGAGTCAACCTTTCAGTGGACGGCAGCTTCCGCATTCTGTATTCGCGCGCTACCGCCTTCCGCACGCCGAGATCGAGCTCCGGCAGCACGTCCAGCCGCCCGAGCTGGAACATGAGGAACATGTGGGCCGTCCACCGGCCTATCCCCTTCACTGCGCAGACTTCCGTGATGACTTCATCGTCCGGCAGCACGTTCACCCGGCTCAGGTCGAGATCGCCGCTCCCGACCCGGGCGGCGAGATCGCGCAGGTAAGCGATCTTCTGGCGCGACAGTCCGGCGGTCCGCAGTGCCACGTCGGGGACCGCAACCACCGCCTCCGGAGTGATTCCGCCGAGCGTAGCGGTCACCCGGCCATGGATGGTGCCAGCCGCAGAGCCCGAGAGCTGCTGGTACACGATCGCTCGCGCCAGCGCCTCGAAGTGTGTTCCATTGTTCCGTTGCTCGAAACGGCACGGCCCCACGCGGCGGATCACGCCCGCGAGGACGGGATCGGCCCGGCGGAGATGCCGGACGGCGCGGGCGGTATTGCCGGAACCAGTGGCCATATTTTGTATATTACAGGGATTCCCACTTCATCTCGCCAGCACCGCACCCGCCTGAGATCCGCCGGGCCCCAGAGCGGCGCTGTGCCCCTCCAGGAGAGTTGTTCATGAAGGTTCTCACCCGCCTCTTCACGGCGCTGCTTTTTGCTGCGCCCCTCGCCGCTGGTGCTCAGGAAGCCACCTGCGAGGTTGACCAGGGGAACCCACAGTTCCTGGCCCGCTCGTGGCTGGCGCTGAGCAAAGGCATCGCTGCCGTGAATCAGGACGCCGACCCGTCCAACGACCTCCGCGAAGCCCTGCGTACACTGACCGATCCACGCGCCCGTGATCGCGACAGGAATATCGTGGGCCAGCAATACACAGCCGCCCAGGCATACATACTCCTCCTCTCGGCGGGAACGCCTGCAATCGTGCAGCGGGGTCAGATAGGAATCCAGACCGACCCGGAAGCGACCATCGATCTGGTGCTTGCAGCCGACTCGGCGTTCACCGCCGTGCTTGCCGCCCATCCCGAGTGCGCAGAGACAATCGCGGGCTGGCGCCAGCACAAGCCGTGGCTGGATCTGGTTAACAGCGCTGTCAATGCGCTGAACAGCGATCAGCTGGACAGCGCCGAAGCGCTGGCGAACCGCTCGCTCGTCCTCGACAAGACCGCACCTTACGCATACACCGTCCTGGCGGTGGTCGCCCGCACGCGCGATCAGCACGATGAAGCGCTCCGGCTCTACCGCGAAGCAGTCGAGCGCGCCGGCAGCGACACACTCTACGCCGATGTGCGGGTAAAGACGATGGGGGACATCTCGCGCATGCTGGCGGACCGTGCCGCAGACGCGCCGGCCGATCAGCGCGCAGCGCTGGTGAGAGAAGCGATCACGCAGTACGAGACATACCTGGCCGAGCAGGATATCGATGACATATCGCGCGGCTTCGGCATCTCGCAGCTCGCGAATCTGTACACGATGGCAGGCGACAGTGCCCGGGTTCGCACCGTGTACGCTTCGATTCTCGCCGATCCTTCGAAATACGGTGAGCGCACCCTTCTCGAGGCCGGGGTCATCGCCACACGGGCGGAAGCCGCGACCGACGCCGCAAAACTGTTCAATGCCGTGCATGAGGCGAACCCATATCAACGGGACGCGCTCAACAACCTCGCCGCCTCCTACATCGCCACAGAGGAGTACGACAAGGTCTTCCCGCTGCTCGAGCGCCTGACCGCGATGGACCCGAACAATCCCGACAACTACATGCTGTACGCCTACGCCTACAGCGGAAAGCTCAAGGCGGCGCGGGGCGCCGCGCAGAGGGCGTACACTGACTCGCTGGTGAAGTACAACCAGATGGCGGAACAAATACCCGTGACGGTTACAATCAGTGAGTTCACCCGGCTGCGAGAGGAAACCCGCGTCGCCGGCTCGATCCAGAACAAGAGCCGGGCACCGCGGAGCTTCACGATGCAGGTCGAACTGCTCGACCACAGCGGTCAGGTGCTCGACACGCAACAGGCCGAGGTCGGACCAGTCGCAGCCGGAGAACGCACGAGTTTTCGGGTGTCGTTCCCCGTCGCTGGTGAGAACATTGCAGGCTATCGCTACAAGCCGCTGAGTATCTGAGCGGTCACGCAGTCACTCCCGGGGCGGCTGCGGTGCTTTGCGCCGCGGCCGCCCCGGCCGTTACGGCGAACGCGGCAGCGCGACCGGTTCCATCTCCACCACTCCGCCCGTAATCCAGAACCGCTCCCCGTCGAACCAGAAGAACGCGATCTGGCCGTAGTCGCGCGCGAGCTGGCCGGCAGCAGCCAGTGACAGCTTCACCGCCACACTCGCCTCGCAATGCTCACCCTCAGGCGAGCACGCGTTCACCCGGATGAATACGAGGCCACGCGAACGAAGGCGGTCCTCGAGCCGGGCCGCCCGCCGCACGTTTTCCGCGCCATCCAGGTCCTGCCCGCGCGGATCGTGCGCGGTGATCACGGCAAACTGGCCTTCAAGCCCGGCCTCGACCAGCTCCCTCAGCCCCTGCTGACTGAGCGGAAGACGCAGGTCCACGCGAGCCCTGCTTTCCCCGTCGAACGTGAGGACGGTGGTGGGGTAGCGCGACCAGTCGGGGTCGAGAAGCTCGGGATCGGTCATAAGCCCCCTGGATAGTCATGGACTGCAAGTTGCAAAAACCGGCGTCACATCCATGACGGGCTCTCATAAACAGATAGCACATGTCCGGCCGAGAGGACTGTCGGCGGACGGTGCCCCGACCGCTCCCATCAGGCGCAAGCTGGGGGCGGCCTTCGGCGCAGCGGCGCTGGTACTGCTCGTGGGGCTCGTCTCCCTCCTGGCAATCTGGCAGCTGGTTTCGGCGTTTGGTGGAGTCTCCCGCTCAACGCACATCACCACCGAGCTGCGAGGGATCGTGGGCGGCTTGCACGATGCCGAAAGCGGGCTGCGCGGGTACCTGCTGACCGACGACGACAGGCTGCTCACGCAGTACCGCCTGGCCGCTGAGAACACACGCTCCGATCTCGAACATCTGCTCGCTGACATAGCTGGCGACTCCCGCAACGTGACGGACGTGCAGGCTCTCCGCCTGCGGGCAGAGCAGAAGTTCAGCGCGATGGACTCGCTGCTGACCATCGCCGCAACAGAGGGGCGCGATTCGGCCGCCAGAACGCTGGCGGGCGGACTTGGCCAGGACGAGATGGATTCGCTGCGGACAGTGATAAGCAGACTGCAGGCTGCCGAGGGTGAGGATCTGGAAGCCTCGGCGGCGGAGCGCGACCGAAATACGCGTATCGTGCTCCTCCTCGTAGGAGGGGGAAGCCTGCTCGCATTCCTGCTACTCGTCGCAGTGCTGATCGCGGTCCGCCGCGAGATCATGCACGAGGCGGGACTGCAGGCGGACCTGCTGGAGCAGGCGCAGCGGCTCGACGCGCAGGCTACCGAGCTCGAGCTGCAGAACGAACAGCTGCAGGACCAGGCGGTCGCGCTCGAGGAGCAGAGCTCGGAGCTCGAAGCACAGCAGACGGAGCTCGAAGCTGCCAACGACGAGCTCCTGCACGCGAACGTCGAGGTCGAGTCCTCCCGCGAGCGGCTTCGACTGCTGCTCGATTCGGCCGCGTCCGGGATGTACGGTATCGACGAGAAGGGTCGCTGCACTTTCATCAATCCGGCGGCGGCGCGCATGCTCGGGTATGAGCAGCAGGAGCTCGTGGACGACCAGATTCACGACCGGGTGCACTACGCTCATCCGGATGGCTCGCCCTATCCGTTCGACAACTGTCCGATCCGCAAAGCGCTCATCACCGGATCGCGAGTCCGCCGTGACGACGAGGTATACTGGCGGAAGGACGGCTCCCGCCTGTCGGTCGATTATACCGCGGCCCCGATGCTGGTTGAAGGCACAGTGCACGGTGCGGTGGTCAGCTTCCTGGACATCACCGATCGCAAGCGCGAGACCGAGATCCGCACCTTTCTCGCCGACGCGACCGAAGCTCTCAATTCCTCGCTCGACTACCACGCGACGTTGCGGACCGTTGCAGATCTCGCGGTGCCGCGCCTCGGCGACTGGTGCGCGGTGGACATGCTGCAGGACGGAAAGCTGGAGCGGCTGGCGGTCGTACACCGCGACCCGGAGAAGCTCAACATGGTACTCGAGCTCACCCGGAAGCGGCCACCGCGGCTCGACGCCCCGATGGGCTCGGGTAAGGTCATTCATACGGGCCGACCGGAGCTGATAGCTGAGATCCCCGAGGAGGTCCTGGTAGCCTCGGCTGAGGGCGACGTCCAGCTGATTCAGGCAATCCAGAAGCTGGACCTCCGCTCCCTGCTCGGCGTCCCGCTGATCAGCCAGGGAAAGGCGATAGGTGCGATCGTCTGCGTGATGGCGGAATCCGGGCGCCGCTTCACGGAGCAGGACCTTCAGGTCGCGGAGGATCTCGCTGCGCGCGCATCGCTCGCGATCGAGAATGCGCTGCTCTACAAGGAGGCGGAAGCGGCGCGCCGGCGCGCGGAATCCGCGGATGCAACCAAGTCACAGTTCCTCGCGGCGATGAGTCACGAGCTGCGCACGCCGCTCAACGCGATCGCAGGTTACGCGGAGCTGATCGCCGTAGGTGTGCACGGCCCGGTGACCGCCAAGCAGCGGGAGGCACTCGAGCGTATCACCCGCAGCCAGAAGACGCTGCTGAGCCTGATTAACGACATCCTGAACTTCTCCAAGCTGCAGGCCGGCTTTATTCAGGTCGCCAGCGAGGAGATCTCGATGGCGACGGTTCTGGATTCGTTGGAAGGCTGGATCGAGCCGCAGCTTCGCGCCAAGCAGCTGCGCTACTCGTACGACCCCTGCCCGGAGGACCTCCACGTGCAGGGCGACCGGGAAAAGATTCAGCAGGTGATGCTCAACCTGCTGTCGAACGCTGTGAAATTCACTCCTGAAGGCGGCGAGGTCTCGGTGACCTGCACGTTCGATAACAGTGTGGTCCGGATCAACGTCAGGGATACCGGACCCGGCATCCCATCCGACAAGTTGGACGTGATCTTCGAGCCGTTCGTGCAGGTGGACCGCGGAGTGCAGTCCACATATCAGGGAACGGGACTGGGACTGGCGATAAGTCGCGACCTCGCGCGCGGGATGAAGGGCAACCTCGTGGTGGGAAGCAGTACCGCCGGCGGCTCCGAGTTCGTCTTCACGCTTCCGCGTGTACCGCCTGGTCGCGGGGACGGCGGTAAAGAGAAGCCCGGAGGCGCAAAGTCCGGCGCTGCTGAGAACAGCGCGGAGAGAGGGGAGAGCTAGTCCGGCGGCGCTCCGCGTGGCAGCGGCTCCGGCATCTCGGCGGCCACGTACGCGAGCACTGCCAGCGCTGCAACACACTGCGCGAACTCGGCGGCATCGATCTTGTCGAACATGTCGGCTGCGGAGTGGTGATACCAGAAGTACTCCGTGCCGTCCACCACCAGCCCGGCGCCCGGCACGCCACGCGCCACAAGTGGACCCACGTCGGCCCCCGCGCCACCGCGCCGAACCGTCGTCGCGCCGATCCGCTGCAGCAGTGTCGCGATCTCCGCAACCGCCGCTACCGTCGCATCGCTTCCAGCCACGCTGAACCCCTGCGGCGCGAACACTCCGCCGTCCGACTCGATCGCAAGGACATGCCTGTCGAGCGAGGCGGCGTACTGGTCGCGATACGCGTTAGCGCCTCTCAGCCCGTTCTCCTCGTTGGTCCACAGCACGATTCTTATCGTGCGCCGCGGCCGCAGCCCGAGACGCTGCAGCAGCCTCACGGCTTCCCAGGCGGCGACACTCCCGCCGGCGTCGTCAACCGCACCCTGCCCGATGTCCCACGAGTCGATGTGACCACCGACCACCACGATTTCGTTCGGTCTCTCCCGGCCGACAAACTCCGCCACCACGTTGCGCGAAGGAACGTCGGGATGGGTCTGCGCGTTCATGCGCAGCGTGACCGCGACACGCTCGCCCCGATCGTACATCCGGCCCAGCATTGCCGCGTCCTCCACACTCAGCGCCGCTGCGGGAATTCTGCGGACCGTCGTGTCGTAGCGCATCGCACCCGTATGCGGCGTCTGCAGCGAGGCAGAGGCCACTGAGCGGATGAGTACACCGACTGCACCCACACGCGCCGCCTCGATCGCACCAGTGCTGCGGTACTGCACCGTCGCCCCGTACGTGGTGAACGGCACGTCGAAGAGAACGATCTTGCCACGCGCCAGCGCCGCGCGCTCACGCAACTCGTCGAAGCTTCGTACCACGAGGACCGGCGCGGTTATCCCCGCCGGCGGCGTGCCGATGCTGCCACCCAGCCCCAGCATGTGCAACTCTGTCCGCCTCGGGCTCACCAGTGTGGCCGACTCACTACCGCGCACCCAGCGCGGCACCATGACCCGTTCACCGCGCACGTTCTGCAGCCCATCGCGGCTCATCTCGAGCAGGATCCAGTCGATCGCCCGCTCGAGCTCGGGCGTGCCACTGAAGCGCGGACCGAAGCGGTCAACCAGCTCGCCCAGCCGGTGATATCCCGCGCTGTCGGCGAGC
This sequence comes from uncultured Gemmatimonadaceae bacterium, assembly GCA_964577965.1. GTDB lineage: Bacteria > Gemmatimonadota > Gemmatimonadetes > Gemmatimonadales > Gemmatimonadaceae > DASUUI01. The sequence goes on from CAZOAT010000022.1 coordinate 23,468, forward strand.
GCGGCAGTGATGATGCGGTCAGCCGCGGCCCCGTACCGGGTGCGCACGTCCTGCGCGCCGGCATCCAGCGCCGCGGACAGCAATGGAACGGTGATCGCCGCCCGGCCGAGTCGGGCGAAACAATTCTGGCGCATTGTTACCATCAGGCTTGTCCGGGATATGCGCGGGCGGTGGCCCGCGTCGGCTCTGCCGCATCTTCAGGCACGGCGGCGGCTAACGGAATCACACCAGGGATCGTGACCGTAAAGACAGTTCCCTCGCCTGCCGCGCTCTCCACAGTCACGTCGCCTCCGAGCAGCCGCGCAAGCCGCCGCGTGACCGTGAGGCCAAGTCCCGTTCCGCCTACGCGTCGCGTTGCCTTCTGCTCAACCTGCCAGAAAGGCTCGAATATCCGGTCGAGGTGGTCCTCCGCGATCCCGACGCCGGTGTCGGTCACGCGTACAACCAGCTCGCCAGCATCGACCGCTGTGGTGAGAGTGATCCCGCCCTGGCTGGTAAACTTCACCGCATTCGACAGAATGTTCACCAGGATCTGTCGCAGCTTGCCGGAGTCCACGCGCATCTGCCGCGGGGGATCGAGCGGATAGATGGCAAACCCGAGCTTCTTCTCGCCCGCCAGCGGCGAGATCAGGCTGGCTGCCTCCTCGATGATGCTGTTCACCTCGACCATTTCCAGGCGGATTGTTTCGCGTCCGGCTTCGAGACGCGAGAAGGTAAGGATCTCGTCGATAAGACCGAGCAGGTGCTGCGCGCTCGCCTTGATGCGTGACAGCTGCTGCGCCTGCTGCGCGCTCACCGGGCCGGTCACTTCGTCGGCAAGCAGTTCCTCGTACCCGATGATCGCGGTGAGGGGTGTTCGCAACTCGTGCGACATCACCGCGAGGAAGTCGCTCTTGGCCGAACTGGCGGTCTCGGCGGCTATGAGAGCCTGCTGCGCGACCTCACGCTCGTGCTGCTCACGCGCGAAAACCTGCGCACGCTCCTTGTCGGTGCGCTGCACGACGCGGGCGCCGCGGGCGGATATCCAGACCAGCGCGATGACCGTGAGAACGGTCGCCAGCGAACTGGCGAGGTAAGCGTCGAAATAGTTCGCCCGCTCACCCTGCGCGACGACCCATGCGACTATGAACGGGATAACGATCGCCGCAGGGAGGAGCCGGCGTGCCAGACTACCGCCGGGACCTCTGTCTATCAGCAGTTCGGGGAATCCGATACGCGTGCGGGCGAAAATCACGCCGAGCGCCAGCGCGTGTATCGCCACCACGCTCCAGGCCGACATCCCGAGCGCGGAGGTGGGCTGGTAGAGCCCGGCGACACCGAAGGAATAGCCGACGAAAGCGACGAAAGCGACAATCAGTGCGCCCGCGGCGAACAGCTGCGTCGCGCGGCGCTCGCGGAAGCGCGGCAGGGCAAGCATGACGATCGAGGTGCCCAGGAGCAGCAGCGCGAGCGAAGTGTTGACCGGGATCTGCAGATGGTCCGGAGCATGACCACCGCCAAAGAACAACCGCTCGATAACGTCGCCACCAGGCAGATCGTGCGCGCCGAAGGTAAACGTGGACATCAGCACCACGATCGCGGCGGTGGTGATTGCGAGCACACGCGCCCAGCGCTGCTCCATGGACGCCAATGCGAGTGCAATGCCGGTAAGGCCCGTGGCCACCGCTGTTTGCGGCAGCATCGGTGCCGCCCACGGCACGATGCGCGTGAGTGCGGGGGAGTCCAGCCACCAACCAGTCAATGCCACCACGGCGATGAGGACCGCCGTGATGCTGGCAAAGAATGGAAGCCGCTCGAGAAAGCGGATTGTCAGCGGCGTGGCGCGTGGCAATGCGTCGAGCCGTGCTGGCGTGCTGCAGCCAACCTGTGAAGGGGTCGTGAATGGTGCCGGGCTGGGAGATGGTTTTCAACCCCGGCGGGGAAAATGGTGGCAGCTGACCAGCAGCCGACGGAGACCTGCCAGCTAAGGAAAACGGGCCAGCCCCTCAGGGCCCGCCCGCTCTCCTCGTATTCAGAAGCCGCTCCTAACGCCAGACCGTATCCTTCTTCACGTCCACATTGTTTCCGATCACCGCACCCGCGATTCCACCGATCGCCGCACCGATCAGCCCGCCCTTGACCTTGTTGCGGCTCGTGGTCGCACCGAGCACTGCGCCAGCCGTCGCGCCGATCGCGGCGTCACGTCCGGTGTTCTTCTTCGTGGTCACAACCGGCTGCGGGGCACGGGCAACGGTGCCTGACCCGCTCGTGCTGCGCGCGGTCGTGGTCCGCGCCGCTGTCGTGCGTCGAACAGGTGCCGCCGCTGCGCGCTGCGGCTGCGTCGCCGTAAGCTGCGTCTGCGCGTCCTGCTGCTCGAGCGCCGAAATGCTGTCGAACGACGGCGTGTAGGCCTCTCCTGCCAGTCTCAAATCATTATCGAGCGCCGCATCAACTGGCTGCCCGCTGTCTCTTCCACAGGCAACCGCGAGCATCAGCGCGGGCGCCAGAATCATTGTCTTAAGTAGTCGCATTCTCCAAACCTCCATCCGGAGCCGCGGGGTTGCGGCACGCATATATCTAAGGCAGAGGATGTGCCAGACGGCTCTGCGGTGAGCCAATTAGCTAACTTGTTAGCCAACAGGCACTTAGCACAATTCACAGCGTCCCCCACCAAACCGCGGCAGTGACCTCCTGTCCACCGGGGTGGACACGTCCGCCTGGTGGACCGAGGGCGCTACTAAAGATCCACCGCCACGCGCACGCTCACGCTCCGCCCCGGTGCGTCGGCAACCGTTTTGTACGCGCTCATGAAGTTCCTGTACTGGCGGTCGAAGACGTTCCGCGCGACAACGTCCAGTGTCGCAACCCGGATCCCACGAGCGAACGTCGCGCCTGCGCCCACGTGCGCCAGCCCGTAGCCACTGGTTCCTACGTCGCCCGGATGTAGCCGCCGCTGAGCGGCGTTCCCCTCCCAGGTGAGGGATGCGTACGGCCGCAGCAGCGCGCCCCGTCCAGGCGGTTGCAGCTGCACGCGGAATGTCGCCCGCGCCGGGGGGATCAGGGTGAGCGGCACCCCGAGCGTCGTGTTACGACCTCGCGTGTAATCCACCGTCGCGCGCAGCGCGAGCATGCTGAGCGGAACGTAATCGGCGTGCGCCTCCACGCCCGTGAGGATCGCGTCACCCTGCGCGTGCAGCAGCGTATCCAGCGACCCTGCGGGCTTGAGATAGATGTAGTCGCGGATCCGGTTGGCAAACACTCCGGCTTCAGCGTTCAGAACGGAAGTCTGTGCCCTCACGGCAAGATCGAGATTGAGCGAGCTCTCGACTCCCAGTGATGGATCTCCCCGCTCGAACGCCCGCGTTCCTTCGTGGTAACCATTGGAGAACAGGTCGGCGGCGGAGGGTGCTCTGAACCCGCGGCCGATATTGAGCACGAGCGCTATCGGCTCGGACACGCGGTACAGCACACCCGCGTTGCCCGTGACGGCCCGCCAGCTGCGCCGCTCGTTCTCGATCTGCAGCACTGTGTCCGCGTGAGCGCGCAGCAACCGCGCGTCGAATCGCACCCCGGCGGAGAGAAGCCATCGCCCCAGCTCACCCTGCTCAAACAGATAGCCCGCAAAGTTGCGCGTGACGCTCGACGGAATGAGCGTCTCTCGGCCGAACTTCACGAACTCGCTGTCGAAGTACGACAGGCCCGCGGTCCCGCTGAACGGTCCGAGCGGGCGATGGTGATACGACAACTGCCCCGTACTTGTCGTCGCAAGCAGGCCGAGCGCGACCTCGGCCGCATCGATGTCGTCGAATTCACGCCGCTCGTTCCGTTCGCGCGTGAGTAACGCCTCGAACCGCTCGGCCCCTGCAGCGGCGGTTGCCCGGAGCACGCCACGCTGCTCGAAGATCCTCTGATAGCCGGTAAAATCCGGAACATCTCGCGGATCCTCGAAGATCTCGATCCGCTCTCGCCGTGTGACATACCCGGCCGTGACGCTGCCGCGACCCAGCCGGACGCTGCCGGCGACGTCAAGATTCGTCACGTCGTTACCTGTGTTCGTCAGCGCGGCAGCAGGGGCCCTCACGTCGCCGGTGCCTCGCTGCGTGGCTGAAAGCCGCGCGCCAGCGACGCCTGCAGCGCCCTCGGCGCCAAACGTGGTTTCGAGTCCTGCCGGGTTCGAATGGTAGGCGCTCGCGGCCCGGATATGGACAAACGGGTCGATGCCGATCGCGTCGGGCGGCGCCGGCCGAACGATGTTCACGACCCCACCCAGAGCGTCCGACCCGTACAGGACGCTGGCTGGGCCACGCAACACCTCGATCCGGCTCGCACCCAGCGTCTCGGTGTTGGGGCCGTGATCGGAGCCCCACTGCTGCGTCTCCAGCCGCTGGCCGTCATCCACCACCACGACGCGGTTGGAGCTCAGCCCGCGAATCACGGGCTTCCCGATACCAGGCGACATACTCATGCTGCGAACGCCGGGAAGCCCTTCCAGGGCATCTCCTACAGACGAACCGTGACTGGCTCGGAGGGAGGAACCCTCGAGCACGCTCGTGGGTTGAGGAGAGGCGAAAACACTGCCCGCTGTCCCCGTCGCGACCGCCTGAACAGCTGCCAGTTCAAGAAGCGCGGTATGCAGAACGACGTCCAGCGTCACGTTTCCAGTTACGGCCAGACGTCTGACGGAAGGCGCCAATCCCAGCCGGCTGAACGCGAGAGTGTAGCTGCCGTAGGGAACTTCTCTGAGAACGTAACGGCCATGATCATCCGAATACGAAACCCGGTTCAACTCCAGGATTTGCACCCGCACCTGAGCGAGTCGCGTGGAATCGGCGTCGGAGACCAACCCGCTCACCGCGCCCCGGGTTCCAGCGCCTGCCGCTGGCTGCGCCGCGGCCGCTCCACCGAACATCAACAGCGCCACCACCGGCGCGATCCGGGGGATCATACTCAGAACCGCTTGAATCATAAGCCAGCAGAGTTTAGGATTACCTAAACTCGCACAGCCCGGTCCGGACTTCAAGCCCGGACGGCAGGGCGGCAGGGTCCCCCGTTCCGCCGCTTGGCATGTCCCCTGCGACCTCTCAAAGCATGCCAGGCACCGGAAGCCAGAACCGCCGCACTCGGCGCACCCCGCCGCCGGAGTTTCTTGCGCCCCGCACCCGTCGCGCCGACGAACGCATCCCGGAGAGGCCGTGCCTCTCCTGGTACTGCAAGAAGATCGTGCGCACCGCGGGGCAGGCGGCGTTCGCTGTCGCCCTGCTCGCCGGGGGGACCGTGTTCACCATCCATCAACAGCAGCTGCGCTGGGCACAGCCCGGCGACCTGCTGCGGATGCCGGGGATGCTTGTTCGCGCCGACACTCCCGACGAGCAGGTGGAGCGCGTTGCGGCAGTACTGCGACTGCACACCAGGGACAGCCTGCACGCGCAGCGCGTCGCACGCGCACTGGTGTACGAGGGGGGCAGGAAGAACATCGATCCCGCGCTGCTGATCGGCGTGCTGCTCACCGAGGAGGCGACGCTCAACCCGAACGCACGCAGCTTCGTCGGGGCGCGCGGGCTGATGCAGGTGATGCCGTTTCACAGCGGACAGTACGGGTGCTCCTCCCCCGACCTGTTCAACATCGAGGCGAACATCTGCCACGGCGTCGCCATCCTGTCGGAATACATGGGCAAGTCGCAGAACATCGAGCGCGCGCTGCTGCGTTATAACGGCTGCGTTCGGGGCACCAACACACCGAACTGTCACACCTACCCCGACAAGGTTCTGCGCTACTCGCGACAGGCGGCCGCACAGATGCTGAGGCGCAACGGCACGTCGACCGACTAGCCGCCGGCTGCAACCACCGGCTCCACGACAGGTTCGATGACCACGCGCGACATGTGCCGCGAGAACCGGTTCCGCACGCGCCACAACAGCAGGAGCCCCACACTGGCCAGTCCGACGACGCTTCCCCACCACACACCCGGAGGTCCCATACCCACCCGGAAGGCGAGCCACACCCCGATCGGCATCCCCAGAACCCAGTAGCCGAGCAGTGCGATCAGCATCGGAGTTCGCGTGTCGGCGATCCCGCGCAGCGCGCCGAGTGACACGACCTGCAGCCCATCAAAGACCTGGAAGACTCCCGCGATCGGGATGAGCACGACCGCGAGCGCCAGCACTGATGGATCGCTGGTATAGATGGAAGCGAGCGCGCGCGGCATCGTGAGAAACACGGCCGCTGAGACGGTCATGAATCCCACACCACAGATAATCCCCGCGGCGGCCGCTCTCCGCGCGGCAGGATCGTCGCCGGCTCCAACGCGCTGGCCTACGACGACGGCAGTCGCAGCACCGATGCCGAGCGGCACCATGAAGGTCATCGACGCGAGATTGATCGCAACCTGATGTCCGGCGACCGCTGTAGTTCCCATCCAGCCTACCATCAGCAGCATGAAGGAGAAGGCGAGCACCTCGAGCTCCTGTTGAATCCCGATCGGAATGCCGATACGCAGCATCTTCGCGAGCGGAGCCCATTCGAGCGACGCACGGCTCCACTTACGCAGGTACGGCTTCAGTTTTCGCCAGGCAAACAGAAGCAGCAGGATCGTCACCACCACCCGGCTCAACGCTGTTGAGACGGCAGCACCCCTGATGCCCATGGATGGAAAGCCGAGGTTGCCGAATATCAGCGTCCAGTTCAGCAGCGCGTTCACGACGTTTGCGACTGCGATCGCGGCGACGATCGGTGCGACGATCTCCATCGCCTGCAGCGTTTGCCGGATGGCTGTGAACACGAGAAGTGGCAGCATGCTCGTGCCCACGACGAGCACGTATAATGTGGCACCGGGAATCACGTCGGCCGGCTGACGCAGCGCCCGCAGTACCGGTCCGCCAGCGAGCAGCAGTGGAATCGTCGCGATCGCGAGCAGCACGCTCAGCACGAGTCCACGTTCGAGCGCGACGCTGATCGCGGGCCGGTCGTTCGCCCCCACCGCCTGCGCAACGAGTGGATCAAGGGCGAATAGCATCCCGCCCGCCAGGACGAAGACGCTGAAGAAGTAGAAGTTCCCGATGGCGACCGACGCGAGCGCCTGCGCCGAATACCGGCCCACCATGATCGAATCAACCACGCCCATGAGCATGATCCCCACCCAGACCGCGACTATAGGAGTCGCGAGTCCGATCAGCTCACGGAAGTCGGCGCGCGTGGGTTTGTTGACGGCGAACATAGCCGCGAAAGGTAGCCATCCCTGCCAGTGCCAGACCCATCTGACAGGAACGCCAAACGAAGAAATCCGCGGTGGCCACCATATGGGGCCACCGCGGATCGTTTACGATCTGCTGCCGCTTCTTCAGCGCGGCGTGAGGACTGTATCTATGGCGTGAATCACGCCGTTCGACGCGCGGATGTTGGTCTTCACAATGCGGGCGCCGCCCACGGAATAGCCGCCGTCTTCGGGAACGACGCGGATCTCGAGCTCCTCGCCCCCGTGAGTAGTGACCGGCGAAGGGACCTTACTCCGGGGTGCCCGTACCTTCGAGGGCACAACATGGTGGCTGAGAAGTTTGTGCAGCTTCGCCTTGTCCGCGAGCAGCGCGCTCAGCTCCGCGGGTGGGATCTTCGAGAATGCCTTGTCAGTCGGCGCGAACAATGTGAGCGGGCCTTCCGCGCTCAGCGTGTCGGTGAAGCCGGCGGCCTCGACTGCGCGGCCGAGTGTCTCGAACCGACCGCTCGCAGCGGCGATTTCGAGGATGTTCTCTTTCGGACGCCAGCCAGCCGCGCGCTTCGACGCGGTTTCCGCGTCGGCGCCGCGGGGGCGCGATCCGTTGACGGGCTCGGCTGCAGCGGCTGCACCCGCAGCCGGCGCTGAGACCTTGGTGGCGTGCTGGACCTTCTCGGCGCGCTTGGATTTCATCTCTTGTCTTCTCCGGCAGGAACCTGAATGGATGGCTGCCGGACGACAGGCTCCGCGCCGCCCCGCAATGACTTATTCCCTTGCAATGACCTATTCCCTTGAAGATGCGAGCGGAGGCTCAATCTGTCAAGGTTTTGACTAGGACAAGACCGGGACAGGCGATCAGCCGCTATCGGCCAGAAGCGCTGTCCGGAGAGCAGAACGCAGTTCGGAGAGATCGCCCACGACGTGGATCCCTGCGTCGCCCAGCTCCGGCTTCAGCTCCACCGCTCCCGTTCCGCCGGCCACCAGTGGCACCGAGACGCCCAGACGCAATCGAAGCGTTCTCAACTCAGCGACGACTGCGTCGCGCTCTGACGCGTTTACGATGTTCATGCAGACGGCCCGGGCATCGACAGCGACCGCCGCAGCGGCGATCTCAACAGCGGGGAGATCGGTGCCGAGATTGGTCACTCGCCAGCCTGCAGCGGCCGCGGCCGCTGCAGTCAGCACCGACCCTGCCATGTGCTGTTCGCCAACGGGAGTCGCCAGCAACAGGTTGGGCGCTTCCGGCGGTGCGCCCAGAAACTGAATCGCACCCTCGAGAACGCGCTGAATCGTCGCGGTCGCGACCCGCTCCTGCGCTTGCGTCAGGCGCTGAGCCTCCCGCTCCTCGCTCATGCGACGCATGAGCGGCGCGGCCAGACTGTCGAGAAAAATCGGGATGCCGAGGGCAGCAGCCGCGTGCCGGAGAAAGCTTTCGAGGGGCGCGTGGGCGCCACGGGCGAGCTCCAGCGCGCGGCTCACATCCTCTCGCGCCGGTTCGGTGGCACCACCCTCGGCACCGCGGGTGAGCTGGAGACGCGCGGCCTCGTCGTCCCGAACCAGGCTCGCGAGCTCCTCTGTCGTGAGCGGCGCGACCTGCCTGATACTGCGCCCGGCTCTGGTCGCGAGCCTGAGCAGGCGGAGCCGCTCGACATCGGCGTCCGAGTACACGCGTTGCCCATCCAGCGTGCGGGAGGGCTCGACGGCCCTGTACCGCCGCTCCCACACGCGGAGAAGATCCTGAGACAGGCCTGTCCGCTCTGCGACTACCCCGATCGGATGCCTTGCTGGGTGCTGTTCATTCGGACTGGCCACCTCGACAGAGTGGACTATTGTCCAACCTATGTCAAGCTGAGCCATGAACAGC
>CAZOAT010000023.1:0-32077 GCA_964577965.1 uncultured Gemmatimonadaceae bacterium
GCGCGGAATCAGGCGAGGGACTGCAGCAGCTGCTGGCGCGGATCGAGCTCGAGATTGACCACCACGCGCATGCTCCCGATCCGGACACACCGGTACTCACACGTGCGCGCCATCAGGCGGCACTGAGAGCGGCGAGGGATGAAGCAGCGGCGTTTCTGGCCTCCTGGCAAACCGGTGAGCTGCCGGCGACGGTCACAGCTTCCCACCTCAGAGCCGCCGCGGGGGCACTGACGGAGCTGATCGGAGTCGTGGACGTGGAGGACGTGCTGGGTCGTGTATTCGCGGAATTCTGCGTTGGGAAGTAACCGCAGCGGCGCCGTCAACCGCAGCCTTCCCGAAACCGCCCTTCCCTTCCGTAAACCGCTGGCCGCTACCCAGCGAATCGCTGCCGTTACGCTGTTGCCGCCGCGTTCCTGGCGATCGAGGCGAGTTCTGTGGCGCTGGCGCGCACGCTCCACGCGAGTCCCTGCGACGTGATCGCCGGCTCCACCATCTTTGCGCCCATGTAATACCCCGACCGCTCCGGCAGCACATGGCGATTCACGGTGCGTGCCTCGTCGCTGATGCCGTCTGAGAGATATCGGAGGCGCAAGCCCAGCCCTGAGCGGTCGAGATCCTCGGCGAGCAGGGGCGCGATCAGCGGCTCCAGCTCGCGGACGCGCGCATACTCCCGCCGGGCGTAGCCGTAGTACTCCCACGCGGCATGGCCCGGACTGACCGCCCGGGAAACCTGCACGGCCAGCCCCTCGTTCACGACGAGCTCGCGGAGCGGCAGCGACTTCCCCGTTTCCCAGTACGAGTAGTTTCCGCCTGCCTCTTCGATGCTCTCGCGCATCTGGCTTCTGCTCGTGGGCGACGTGTACCGGACCGCGTGCGCGATCTCGTGGGCCAGCCACATCGGGATGAGCTCCGGATCGAGACCGAGACCCTGCGTATCCGGGTTCACCACGCTCGTGAAATGCTCCAGGCACACGAACGCCACCCCTCTGCCGTTGACGACGAGCTCACCCGCGTTAGCCGCGCCCACCCCGACCATCAGGAGTACATCGACATCCACATCGAAGTTGAGCAGGTCGTGGCAGCGCGTCTCGGCCTCTCGCGCGAGGGCGACGACGTCCACTCTCTCCAGCATCGTCCGGAGGTCCAGCCGTCCAGCGTTCACCGTGGAGCGGACTACTTCGTGAAAATGGGGCCCACTGGGATCGACTACATAGTTCTGCCAGTAGGGCTCGAGGTGCACACGATGTGCTTCGAAGTAGCGGAGATATGCGGCAACGGGATCAGCACTGTTGTGGACTGCGAAGAAATCGGGCAACAGGTTGATCAGCATTCACCGGTCGCGTGAGGGCGGAGCGCGTCGGCCAACAGGACGGCAGAAGATAGACTCGCACTTCGACAGCAACAAGACTTGCGTGAACGCGGCAGCTTTCGTATTGGGCCCTCCGCCTGAATTCGCTTCCGGTGCGGCCAATCCGCAGTTATCCGCTACCGATTATTGAGAACTCACAGCTCACAGCCTGGCGCTGGTCGCGGCAGTCTCGTTCCTCAGCGCGTCCCGAACAGTCGGTCGCCGGCGTCACCCAGCCCCGGAAGAATGTATCCCTGCTGGTTCAGCTCCCGGTCGAGCGCTGCGGCGTAGATCGGCACATCGCCATGTGCGGCGGCGAGGCGGCGCACACCCTCGGGAGCGGCGACGAGGCAGAGGAAGTGGACGCGGCTCGCCCCGGCGCGTTTCAGCGCACTCACTGCCGCCACAGCGCTTCCGCCGGTTGCCAGCATCGGGTCGAGCACGAAGAAATCACGCTCTGCTGCGTCGCCCGGGACCTTGAAGTAGTAGTCCACAGGCTCGAGAGTTTCGTGATTGCGGTACAGCCCGATGTGCCCGACACGCGCAGCGGGAATCAACCGCAGTATCCCCTCGACCATTCCCAGCCCTGCGCGGAGGATCGGCACAAGCGTGAGCTTCTTGCCGCTGATGTTGTGTCCGACCGCACGTTCCAGTGGAGTCTCAACCGGCCGAGTCGTCACGGGGAGAGTGCTGGTCGCTTCGTAAGCCATCAGCATGGCGATCTCGTCCACCAGCTCCTTGAAGATCTTCACCGGAGTTCCGCGGTCGCGGAGGATTGTGAGCTTGTGGAGAATCAGCGGGTGGCGAATGATGGAGAGCGTGGGGAATTCATCCACGCGTTCGATCGTCATCTGGTGATCTCCAGCGGCCGATGGGTTATTGCTCACTCCGCGAATCGGGGGAGCCGCCCTAACGTATGCCATCGTCGCGCTGGCACAAATCCACCGCTGTTCGCTGTCAGCCGCCGTCGGGGTGATGTTTCAGGGCGAGAGCTGCGTTCCGCGGAATCTTCCGGCTTAGGTGCCGGTACACAATTTTCCGGCATCGGTGCCGGGTACACAATGGAGGCCTCAGTTGGAGCTCGAGTTCGTCGGTGGAGCCAGGGAGGTAACAGGATCCTGCCACGTACTGCGCGTCGGCGGACGAACCGTGCTGCTCGATTGCGGGATGTTCCAGGGGCGTCGCTCCGAGTCAACGCAGAAGAACCTCGAGCTGCCGGCGCCTCTGGCGGAGATCGACGCCGTCGTCCTGTCGCACGCTCATATAGACCACTCGGGGCGACTCCCCTTCCTGGTGAACCGGGGGTACGCCGGTCCGATCTGGGCCACCGCCGCCACCCGGGACCTGTGCGCGATAATGCTGGCTGATTCGGCGCACATCCAGGAAAAGGATGCTGAGTTTCTCGCCCGCCACCGCAAGACGTTCGTGGAGCCGCTGTACGCGATGCGTGATGCGGTCGCCACTCAGGAGCGGATGAATGGGGTTCCCTACGACCAGGCCTTCGACGTCGTTCCCGGTGTGAGATGCACGTTCATCGAGGCTGGCCACATCCTCGGTTCTGCCACAGTGGTGCTCGACTGCGAGGAAGGCAGTGTGCGAAGGCGGCTGGTATTCTCGGGTGACATCGGCAGGCGCGGCCTTGCGATCATCCGCGATCCTGCCATCCCCGAGGGAGCGAACGCCGTGATAATGGAATCGACCTATGGAGGCCGTACCCATGAGTCGGTGGAGGGCGCACGGGAGCACCTCGCAGAGGTGGTCCGGCAGACCGCCGCCCGCGGCGGGCGTATCCTGATCCCCGCGTTCGCCGTCGGAAGAACGCAGGAGCTCATCTACAGCCTCCACCAGCTTGCCCGCGAGCAGCGAATTCCATCGATACCGATCTACATCGACTCACCGCTCGCGATCGACGCGACGACCGTATTCAGCCTCCACCCGGATACCTTCGACAGGAGTGAGGATTTCGTCCGGGAGGTGAAGGAGCTGTTCGCCTTCCAGCAGGTTCATTACACGCGAGACGCGTCGGAGTCGAAGGCGCTGAACTACGCCCGCGGACCCATGGTCGTGATCGCCGGCTCAGGGATGGCCGAAGGCGGCCGGATTCTTCATCATCTGGCCAACGGAGCGGCTGATCCGCGAAACACCGTTCTCATAGTGGGGTTCCAGGCCGAGCACACGCTTGGCAGGAGAATCGTGGAGCGGCGGCCGATAATAAAGGTGTTCGGGGAGGAGATTCCTCTGCGCGCGCGGGTCGAGATCATCAATGGCTACAGCGCACACGCAGACGAGACAGAGCTCATCGAGTGGCTGGACGCCACGAAGTCGCGGGCGGAACGGCTGGGACCGGTCTGGCTGGTGCACGGCGAGCCGTCTGCACAGGACGCGCTCGCGTCGAGTCTGCGGGCACGCGGCTACACCGTGAGTGCTCCCGAACCACGCGCCCGGATAGAGCTCCAGTGATTGGGCAGCGGGATTCAGGGAAGGCCAGCGGTACGAGACCAGGGGGGCGCAGCCGTGGTGCCGCCGCCGACAGAATTCTCACGGCCGCAGCGGAATGCGTCATTCGATCAGGCGTGGCGAACACGAGCCTGCAGGACGTGGCGAGCGCGGCGTCGGTGAGCAAGGGACTGATCCACTATCACTTCAGTGACAAAGCTCACCTTCTGGCCACGCTGGTGGCGTGGCTCACCGGGCGGATAACAGGCCGGCAAAAGGCTGCATCGGGACACGTTCAACCGGAGAACGCTGTCGATATGGTGTGGAGCTGGGTGGAGGGCGAGCTCACGCGAGGCGACCTTCGAGCGCTGGTAGCGCTCTCCCTGGACGACACGCCTGATGTTCGCACAGCCACGCGGGAGGCACTTGCCGTCCGGCGCACCGCCGCAACCGAGATGGTTGCCGCCGTATACGCGGCCCTCGAGCTGACGCCGCGGGTGCCCTCGGCACTGCTCGCCGAGGTTCTGGTCGGGTTTCTCGATGGCCTCTCCACGACCACCGTTGTGGCGGAGCCGGGCGAACAGCGAGTGGCGTTCGATGCGTTCTGGCTGGCACTGCTGACGCTCGGCGACTAGCGGAGCGCACCACTGTCGCTTCCCCCCGTGTTTCCGCGGGGAGTAGTTTGAGGCAATGTCCGCAGTTCGCACGACGTTGCGCGCTGTACTCGTGCTCGTCGCCCTCCTGCTTGCAGCCTGGCTGGGATCCGCGCTGGCGATAATCGGCTTCGCGTCGCGTGACAACGCGCGATCGGCCGATGCCATAGTGGTCCTGGGGGCCGCGCAGTATGCCGGGCGTCCGTCGCCGGTGCTCAAGGCCAGACTGGACCACGCCCTGCAGCTCTGGGAGCGGAAGCTCGCGACGCGTCTCATCGTGACCGGTGGAGTGGGGCCCGGTGACGTGACCAGCGAGGCCGCCGTTGCGCGCACGTACATTGAGAGCCAGGGGGTGCCGGCCGATAGTATTCTGCTGGAGCCTGCCGGTCGTACCACCAGCGAATCCATGCAGGCAGTCGCGACGATCATGGAGTCGAACGGGATGGAACGCGCGATACTCGTAAGCGATCCCTTCCACATGTTCCGGCTCTGGCTGCTCTCCCGGCGCTACGGCATCACAGCGCACACCTCCCCTGTGAGGGGAAATTCCGCACGGAATGACCGCAGTCAGCGCTGGGGCTACATACTTCGTGAGTCGCTGAAGGCCCCGGCGGCGCTGTTTCTCGATCCGTCACGATAGTCGATGGACTCCTTTTGCGAGTAGTGGTGTCCAACAACTGGCTCGAACCATCCGGAGGAGAAGTGAAGAGGTTTGCACTGCTGATGATTGTTCTGGTGGCATGCGCACCGGCGCCGAGCGTAACTGCGCCCGCTCCCGTAGCGGCCTCGTCAGCCATTCCCCGCATCGATTTCGAGCGGTATACGCTCGACAACGGGCTTACGGTGATCCTGCACGAGGACCGTTCGACACCCGTCGTGGCGGTCAACGTGTGGTACCACGTCGGCTCGGGTGACGAGCTGCCAGGCCGCACCGGCTTTGCCCACCTCTTTGAGCACATCATGTTCATGGGCTCCCAGAACGTTCCCGTGGGCCAGTTCGACGTGCTCATGGAGAGTGCGGGCGGGAACAACAACGGATCGACATGGAACGATCGGACTGATTACTACCAGACGATGCCGTCCAACGCGCTGCCCTTGTCATTGTGGCTGGAAGCGGACCGGATGGGGTTTCTCCTTCCCACGATGGACCAGGAAAAGCTCGACCTGCAGCGCGAAGTCGTGAAGAACGAGCGGCGGGAGCACGTCGACAATGTGCCGTACGGCCGCGCCTCGGAGATGCTGCTGGCTGCCCTTTTCCCTGCGGACCATCCATACTCGTGGCCGATCAGCGGCTCGATGGCCGATCTCGATGCTGCGACGCTCGAGGACGTGACCAGCTTCTTCAGGACGTACTACGCACCAAACAACGCCGCGCTGACGATAGCCGGCGCGTTCGATGCTGATTCGGCGCGGGCATGGGTGGCCCGCTACTTCAGCGATATTCCGCGGGGTCCGGCCATCACCCGACGCTCCTCTGTGCCGCCGGTCGCCCTCCAGCGTGACACCTTCCTCGTCCTCGAGGACAGGGTACAGCTGCCGCGCCTGTATTACACCTGGCATACAGTGGAGGCCTTCCACCCCGATGATGCCGCCCTCGACGTGCTCGCCGCAGTACTCACCAGCGGCAATAACTCCCGTCTGTACCAGAAACTCGTTCACGAGCTGCAGGTCGCGCAGTCTGTCAGTGCCGGCCAGGTGAGCGGCCGGATGGACGGGTGGTTCACGGTGAACGTGCTTCCACGACCCGACAATGCGCCGGCGGATCTGGCTCGTCTCACCAACGCAGAGATCGAGCGCGTGGCGCGGGAGGGCATTACGCAGAGGGAACTCGACCGCGCTCAGAATTCACTTCGCGCCGGCTTCCTGAATGGGCTGGCAAGCGTCCTTGGCAAATCCGGCCAGCTGAACTTCTACAACTATTTCGTGGGTACTCCCGACTACGTGCAGCAGGACGCAGCCCGGTACGATGCTGTAACCCTGGATGATGTAAGGCGCGTGGCGGCTGAATATCTCGGACGGCCAAAGGTCGTGCTGACGGTCGTCGCAGAGGGCAACCGTGAGCAGATGGTCACCGCTGGCGCCTGGGAGAGCCGATGATGCGCAACCGAACCCTTGCAGCCGCCATCGTTCTATGCGGGACTGCGACTGCCCCGACAGGAACTGCCGCGCAGACCTTCGACAGGTCGCGGCCGCCGGAGCTTGCGCCTCCGCCGGAGCTCCGCCTTCCGCCGATCGTAGAACGAACGCTGCCGAACGGTCTGAGGCTGCTGATAGTGGAGCACCACGAGCTGCCGCTTGCGACGTTCAATCTCGTCGTCCGCAGCGGAGCTTCTCAGAACCCCGTCGGGCGTCCTGGTACGGCCGACTTCACCGCCTCGATGCTTCGCGAAGGAGCGGGCACGCGCAGCACTCTGGATATTGCCGACCAGATGGCATTCCTCGGCGCCGTCCTCTCGACGAACGCTGGCTGGGATGCCTCCACGGTGTTTCTGCATACCCCGACCGCTCAGCTCGACAGCGCGCTCGCGCTGTTCGCTGACATCGCACTGCGCCCTACGTTCCCTGCAGAGGAGATGGAGCGGATGCGTGGCAGGCGTCTAACCTCGATTCTGCAGCGTCGGGATCAACCGCCGGTAATCGCCGACCTCACATACGCATCTCTGCTGTTCGGGTCCGAGCATCCGTACGGCCAACCGCTGGGCGGGACGGAAGCATCCACCAGAGACGTACAGCGTGAAGAGCTGGAGCGCTATTACCGGACACACTTCAGGCCGAACAACGCGACGATGATCATCGTTGGAGCCGTGACGCCGGATGACATTCAGGCCCGCATCGCGCGGCTGTTCGGCTCCTGGGAATCCGCTCCGGTTCCTTCGGTGACACTGAACGAGCCGAGTGGCGTGGAACGCACCACGATCTATCTGATCGACAAGCCGGGCGCCACCCAGGCCTCGTTCCGGCTGGGACATGTCGGCGTACCGCGCTCGACGAACGATTACTTCGCGCTGGTGGTGATGAATACGGTTCTTGGCGGATCGTTCACCAGCCGTCTGATGCAGAATCTCAGGGAGAACCGCGGGTACACCTACGGGGCGTATTCAGGGTTCGCCTTCAGGCGCTTCGCCGGCCCCTTCGTCAGCGAGGCAGAGGTTGTTGCGATGAAGTCGGACTCGGCACTGATCGAGTTCATGAAGGAGCTGCGCGCGATCAAGGTACCGGTTCCCGAAGACGAGCTGCTGAAGGCAAAGCGGTACCTGCAGCTCAGGTTTCCCGGTGGGTTCGAGACGACTACGGGAATTGCCAATCAGCTGGTGCCACTCGTGGTGTATGACCTGGAGATGGACTACCACGAGGGGTACGTGCGCCAGATCGAGGCGGTCATGCAGGCAGATCTGCAACGTGTGGCGCAGCGGTACATCAATCCGGAAAGGATGACGATCGTAGTGGTTGGCGACCGTGCGCAGATCGAGCAGCCGCTACGTGCACTGGGAATGGCTGAGATCGTGGTTCGTGATGTAACCGGCCAGCCGCTCCCCTGATTCTGGCGGGGCGGACCAGCCGCCGTCAGCGCCTGGTTCGCTCCGCGAGGCCCGCTTCCGACACCGTCGGCGCGGGTGCCGTGGTCAGCGCAGAGTGCAGCCAGTCCCAGTAGGCAGCGTCATGAGAGCTGCCGAGGTCGTTGTGGCCGGCAGTCTCCACGATCACCAGCTCACCTTTGTACCTTCCTGCCTCGTACACGGTGCGTCCCATGTGCGAGGGAATGACCATGTCACGCGCCCCGTGAATCACCCACACCGGCGCCTGCGTCGCGCTGACCTTGGCGCGCGTATCATACGGCACCCGTGAGAAGGCGCGAAGCATGGTTGCGATCGGAAGAGTGACCATCCGACGCGCGAGATCGTGACTCGACGTGAAGGGCGACTGCAGCAGCAGCGCACGCGGGGGGCGCTCGGCAGCCAGCTCCGCGGCAACGGCCGAGCCGAGTGAGTGTCCGAACAGAACTATCCGCTTCGGATCGACCCGTAGTGACCTGGTGACGAAATCGTGTGCGGCATGCGCGTCGAGCCGGATTCCAGTGTAGCTGGGACGCCCCGGCAGTCCCATGTATCCCCGGTACTCGGCGAGGAATACGGCGTACCCGGTGTTGCTCATCACGGTTTCCGCCCATGGAATCTGCCAGGCGGCAAGGTCGGCGTTGCCGTGGAACGCGAGTACGATGCCCGGCGCAGCAGCGGGATCGCCGACTATGTAGCCAAGCAGGGGCTGGCTGTCGGCGGCCTGGTAGTCCACCCGCCGAACTCCGTTGGTGTCCGGATAAGGAGGGCCCTGCGGCTGATAGGCAATCCGTTCCTGCATCCACCAGAGCAGAGCTACAACGGCGGCGAGCATCACCGCTCCTGCGGCGAAAACCGGGATCACCCTCTGCACGATGGAAACGAGTCTGTCACGCATCCTTCCATCCGAGGGACGTCCGACGTGTCACACATCCATTCAGTGGCTGCAACTCAGGGGCAGGCACGTATAACCTCAGCGAACAGCTCATGGAGTTTCTTGTACACCGGTCCCGGCTTCCCTGCTCCAACGACGTGTGATCCGATTCTGGTCACAGGCATGAGCTCCCGGACCGAGCTCGTGATGAAGATCTCCTCAGCCGCATGCAGGTCCTCCATCCGCATCACGCGTTCCACCGCTGGTATCTGCTGTCTCGCACAGATCTCGAACACCAGCTCGCGGGTGATCCCGGCGAGTATGCCACAGGTGAGCGGCGGAGTCAGAACGCCCCCGTCCCGGACCGCGAAGATGTTGGCCGTGGTTGCCTCCGACACGTGCCCCTCCGTATCGAGAAACAGCGCCTCGTCGAAACCAGCTGCGATCGCGGCGTTGAATGCGATCACTGCCTCGACGTATCCCAGCGTTTTTACGCCGGAAGTGACTGACTGCTCGTTGCGCGTGCCCGCGGCGACGTGCAGCGCAATTCCCTTCTCGTAGAGTGGAGCGGATACCTGGACCGACAGCGGCGTCGAGGTGATCACGACGGTGGGCTCAGCCTCGGCGGTCGGCATCATGGTGAGATCCCCGAGCCCCCGGCTGATAGACAGGCGAACGGCAGCGTCCGCCCACCCCTCGGCAGCCGCAGCCCGCGCGGCGTCGGCCACCATCGCACCTATGTCATCCGGGACCGGGATGCCCAGCACCGCCGCGCCGCGGCGCAGCCTTGCCATGTGCCTCTCAAGACAACCTGCCGTGCCGTCGTAGGAGCGCAGTGTCTCGAAAAGGCCGTCGGCGCGCATGTATCCCCTGTCGAAGGCGGATACGTGTGGGCCAGCCGGATCGGCGCGTCGGCCATTGATCCAGATCAGCGGGGCTGTAGCTGCCATGCGTCGGGGTTCCTCTGTGAGTGCTAACCCGGCAATTTATCGGCGTGCATATACCGATTGATACTTTCGAGCTCGACAACGGACTGCGCGTGGTGCTCTCCGAGGACCATACCGCGCCGATTGTCGCGGTGAACCTCTGGTACCATGTGGGCTCGGCAAACGAGCGGGAGGGTCGCACCGGGTTCGCGCACCTGTTCGAGCACATGCTGTTCCAGGGCTCTGCGAACGTCGAGGCGAACGAGCATTTCGAGCTGATCCAGCGCGCCGGCGGTACGCTGAACGGGTCTACGTGGCTGGAGCGAACGAACTACTACGAGACCGTTCCCTCGCATCAGCTGGCGCTGGCGCTATGGCTCGAGGCCGACAGGATGGGACGATTGCTTCCCGCGATGACTCAGGAGAAGCTCGACACTCAGCGCGATGTGGTGAAAAATGAGCGGCGATGGTCGGTGGACAACCAGCCGTACGGTACGTGGTGGGAGCGACTCCCTGAGCTCACCTTTCCGCCCGAGCACCCATTCCATCACTCGCTTATCGGGTCGTTCGAGGATCTCTCGGCTGCCTCGCTGGACGATGTCCGCGAGTTTTTTGCCACCTGGTACACGCCGGACAACGCCGTGCTGACCCTGACAGGCGACTTCGATCCGGGTCAGGCGCGTGAGCTCGTGGTAAAGTATTTCGGATGGATCCCTCGCGGCAGCGGTCGCCCGGAGCTCCCCGACATGACGCTGCCTTCCACCTTCGGCCGCCGGCTTCACTCAGTCGTGTACGATGCGGTTGCACTGCCCCGGATCTATGTTGCAATGCGATCGCCGGTATTCGCGAGCGAGAGGTACTACCGGGCGAGCGTGTGCGGCGCAGTGCTGGGACAGGGCAAGGGAAGCCGGATGCACCGCGCTCTGGTGCGGGAGCAGCGACTGGCGACGGATGCCACTGCGTTCACCTTCGACCTCGCGAAAGGCTGTGACCTGCTGATCGTCGACGTGCTCGGACTGCCAGGGGGCGACGCGGACGCCCTGGAGCGCGCCGTGGAGGCGGAGCTGGATCGCATGGCGACCGAGGGGGTCAGCGAGGCGGAGGTCGCACGCGCCGCCGCCCTCATAGAGACGCAGCTGCTCGTTGATCTCGAGTCTGCCGAGAAGCGTGCGGACCGTCTGTCGATGTTCACCACATACTGCAACGATCCGCAGTTGCTGAATCAGGAACTCGAGAACTATCGGAACGTGACCGCGGCCGACGTATCCGCGTTCGCCGCGGAGCACCTGGTCGCCGCGAACCGGGCGGTGCTCGTGTACCTGCCGAGGGAAGCGGCCGCCGAGCTCGCGGCATGACCGCTGTCACGACGCGGCCTGCCCCGGGGCCGCCTCGTCCGTACCATTTCCCCTCGTTCACACAGGCCCGGCTTGCGAATGGGGCCGTGCTGCTTGTGGCACCGGTGCGCCGACTCCCGGTCTGTTCTCTGGCCGTGGTCGTGGACGCCGGCGCGGAGCTGGATCCGGCAGGGCTGGAGGGTTGCGCCGTGATGACGGCGCGCGCGATGGAGGAGGGCACACTCCAATATCAGGGACTCGAATTCACGGAGCGACTCGAGCGGATCGGCGCGGCACTCAGCGCGACGGCCGATTGGGATTCGGCCAGCTTCTCGATGCCCGTGATGGCCGAGAGGCTGCCGGCCGCGCTCGAGCTCATCGCGGGCGTCATCAGGGAGCCCGCATTTCCTCCGGCCGAGCTGGAGAGATTGCGCGAGGAGCGGCTGTCCGAGATCGCACAGATGAGATCGGAACCCCGTGGACTCGCCAGTGAGACGTTCTCCCGTGTCGTGTACGATGTGGAATCGCGTTACTCGGTACCGCTTGGCGGGAGTGAGGCGGCCGTGCGCGCTCTCACCCGTGACGACCTGGTGCGGCACCACAGCTCGTTTGTTGCGCCCGATCGCACGGCGATCATCGTGGCGGGCGACGTCGCTCCGCAGGAGGTTGAGCAGCTCGTAGAGCGGGCGTTCGGCACGTGGGCAGTGGAGTCCGCGCCCGTGGAGCCCAGGCGTGGCTCACCTGCGGCGCAGACCGCACGTCTGTTCATCCTCCACCGTGAAGATGCTCCGCAGTCGGAACTCCGAGTCGGTCACCCCGGAGTGCCTCACACGCACCCGGACTATTTCCCGCTCGTGCTGCTGAACGCCGTTCTTGGGGGCCTGTTCTCCTCACGGATCAACCTGAATCTTCGGGAAGAGCACGCATACACCTACGGCGCACACTCGGCCTTTGACTGGCGCCGCGGCGCGGGACCGTTCACGGTGAGGACGGCGGTCGAGAGTGGAGTCACGGCGGCTGCCGTCTCGGAGATACTGAAGGAGATCGGCAGAATGCGCGAAGAGCCTGTTACTGATGCCGAGCTCTCTCTGGCGCGCGACTATCTGGCTGGCGTATTCCCCGTCCGTTTCGAGACCAGCCTCGCCATAGCTGCGGCTCTCGCGCAGATGATCACCTATGATCTGCCGGCGGACTACTACGACACTTATCGCGAGAGCATCGCTGCCGTCACAGCGGACGACATTCTCCGGAGCGCGCGACATCACCTGCAGCCGGATCAGCTCAGCGTGGTCATCGTAGGCGATGCTACCCAGGTGCGTGAACCGCTGAGTGAGTTGAACATGGGAGAGCCTGCCGAGCTGCAGCCTGAAGAGGCAGCTGCTGCAGCGGGTACTAACGCAGCTCCGACGCGCGAATAGCGCGGCTCCAGAGCTCCTGGCCGGCTGAGCCGTGCAGGGCGATCCGCATGACGCGGTCCGTGCGTGGCCCGCTGAAATCGAGAAGCGCAAAGTTGCGGCGTGTGACCAGTGTACCGGGGATGGTGTGGGGATTCCCGGTTGCATCGGAATAGACGCCGGCGGTCAGCGGCGACACGGTGAGATCATACAACGGATAGGTGCCGGGGCGATCGATCCTGGTCAGGTCCGATGCGTGCCTGTCTCCCGTGACGAAAAGGACGCCTGAGATTCGCTCCTGCGTGATCGCCTCGAGCAGACGGCGCCGCTCATCAGGGCTGACGTTCGCATAGGTTTCGTGTTCTGCGGTCGGATTGAGTACCTGCCCGCCCATCGCAACGATCTTGAAAGGTGCGCGACTGGCCCTGAGTGCGTCGATCAACCACTCGAACTGCACCGCACCCAGAACCGTCCGTTCGCCGGTCACCCTCTCATTCGGCGCGCGGTGATAGCGGTTGTCGAGCAGAAAGAATTCGACATCCGCCCACTGGAATGAAGTCGTCACGCCGGCACTGCCGCTGATTCCAAACGTGGGATTGCCCCAGAACAGTTTGAAGACATCCAGTGCTGTCTGCTTCTGATACCAGGAGCGGTCGCTGTTGTCAGGTCCGAAGTCGTGGTCGTCCCAGATCGCGTAGTGGTGTGTCGAGCCGAGGAGAGGCTGAAGCTCAGGGAGCGAACGCGTGTGAGTGAAGCGGTGGAGCATCCCCGAGCGGGAATGCCAGTCTACCTCCCGGTAGTACGTGTTGTCGCCCAGCCACAGCATGACATCCGGCCTCGCACGCGCGACTGACGTGAGAATTCCGTATTCACCGCCATACGGCTGGCCGGGGCGATCGTACTCCGGCTCGTTGACGTAGAAGCAGCTGCCCAGTGCGAGCCTGAACGCAGGAGGATCGGAGCGCCACTGCCACAGCTGCTGCGTCTGGAATCGAAGCTGGTACGGGACGTCAACTCGCGCTCCGTTCACCCAGACCTCGTAGTCGTAGTGCCGTCCGGGCTCGAGTCCGGTCGCGACGTGCTTCGTCGTGAAAGCATCCGCCGGGCTGGTGTGTTGCGGCGTCGTGCTGTGTCGCACGCCAGGCGCCGCAGTATCCCAGTACACGAAGTGCACGACCGAGGAGTCCGTTGTCTGAACCCAGAGCAGAACCTCACGCATGTCGGAATAACCGACCATTGGGCCGGACTGCAGGCTTGCGGGTGCGCGAGCCGGTACGGCACTGGCCGCGGACGGTGACGACGGTGAGCCAGGCGGCTGCACGCATGCGAGCAGGACGAGCGAGCACGCTGCAGCGAGGAGTTTCCGGGTCATATGAGGTCGCTTAATTGCAGTGGTCAACGCAGCCGGAATCGACAATCGTACCCGTTCCCCCGCAATACCAATGGCAGACGATGTCAGGCTCCACTCGGAGCGAATCTGGAGTGGCAGGATATTCAACTTCGACGTTGACCGCATCCGCTACCCGAACGGCAACGAAGCCGACTTCGCGATCGTGCGCCATCCGGGGGCGAGCGCAGTCATTCCGTACCTCAGCGACCCCGCCGGCGATGACCCGCAGCTACTGCTGCTCCGACAGTACAGGTACGCCGCCGGCGGATACCTGTATGAGGTTCCTGCCGGCCGCCTGGACGAGGGTGAGTCTCCCCTGGAATGTGCACGGCGGGAGCTGCGGGAGGAAACCGGATGCACCGCAACGAGTGTCGAAGAGCTATGCGAGATGTACATGACGCCCGGGTACACCGACGAGAAGATTCATTTCTTCATCGCCACGGGAATCACGATCGGAGAGGCGGAAAGGGAGGCGGACGAGTTCGCAGAAACAGTCGTGCTCTCGCTGTCGCGCGCACTCGCGATGGTGCAGCAGGGTGAGATCGTGGACGCGAAGACCGCTATCGCACTCCTGTTCTCCGCAGGCTTCCGGGCCGGCCTGTAGGGGATATGTGCAGCGGCTGGAGGGCGGCCGCCCGCAATCCTATGGTATCGTGCACCAGCCCACCTGTGTCCTCCGCTGTCCCCAAAAGGCGACAGAAAAACCGTTAGCCGAATTGTATTAGGGCTGTATATTGTTATAAGACAGCAACTTAGGCGATCTCGACCTATGGGCATGGCACATGCCAACCGTATATGGTGGTCAGTGTCAGGGCGAACGGCGAGTCCTTCTAAACTTTCGACTCGGGCGTTCGTCTCACAGTGAGGCGAGGAGGGTGAATGGCCAACGTGATTCGTAAGCATGTCGTCGCCACTCCCGGAGCAGCGGTCAGAGACCAGCTCCGGTTGATGGACGACGCGGGGGTAGTCACGGCGTTTCTCGGCGGCGAGGAGCGCGCGTTCGAGGAGTTGGTGGACCGCTATCAGGCGCGGCTTCTCAACTTTGTCTATCGAACGGTCGGCGACAGGGAGCGCGCCGAGGATCTGGTGCAGGAGGTGTTCATCCGGGTTTATCGGCACCTGCACCGTTTCGATCGGTCGAAGAAGTTCTCGACGTGGGTTTACACGATCGCGTCGAACCTTGCGAAGAACGAGCTGCGGAACCGCTCGCGGAACCCGCTCGTGCTCTTT
The DNA here is from genome assembly GCA_964577965.1 of uncultured Gemmatimonadaceae bacterium. Classification (GTDB taxonomy): domain Bacteria; phylum Gemmatimonadota; class Gemmatimonadetes; order Gemmatimonadales; family Gemmatimonadaceae; genus DASUUI01. The sequence continues at coordinate 15,140 of CAZOAT010000023.1, forward strand.
CAGACTGTCAAGAAGAACTGGGACGACGAGGATCGCCCTCTGCAGTTCGAGGACACGACCTCCCGCCCGGACGACATGTTCAGGAAGCGGCGCCTCCGCGAGGTGGTGGAGCAGTCGGTGGCTCAGCTGCCGGAGCATCACAGAAGCGTCTTCGTTCTGCGCGAGCTCGAGGGCAAGTCGTACGAGGAGATCGCGGAGATAACGGGGTGCAACCTCGGTACGGTGAAGTCCCGCCTGAACAGGGCGAGAACCAGCTTCGCCGAGATCGTGGAGCCCTGGCTCGAATAAGCTCGCCCTTACGATGCGGCTGGACGCCGGCGGCACACTGTGCCGCCGGCGTTTTCAGTTCAGGCAACCTCATGGGGGCCGACGGCCAGTCGCGAAGGGAGAGAAGCTCTCCTCCGCACCGGAACCAGCCCCCCTCTTGTGGGTACCCTAGCCCGACTCCCAGCTTGCGGGGTCGCGTCACTCTTCCCCTGCTGATGAACTGTCGGAACTTCCGGAAGCTGCACGTCGCATTCGTCGACGATACGGTATCAGGCTGCGAGCGGGCACAGATGTACGATCACCTGCTGCGGTGCTCCTGGTGCGCGAGGCATGATGCGCGGGTGCGCCGCTCGCTGCTGCTTGTGCGCAATCTGCCGCCAATAGAGCCCTCCGCTGACTTCCGCGAGCGCCTGCATAGCCGTGTGATAACGTCAGCGCTCATGCCCGAGCGGGCCATCGTTCGCCGCTGGACGAATTCAGGCATCGCGGCTGCGGCAGCGGTGCTGATTTCCGTGGGTTTTGCGGCCAGGACCGTCGCCAACAGCGAGGGCCCGGTCACGTTGAGCCATCCGCCGGTGGTGGCCAGCGTTCCAGAAGTGCGTCCATCCATGGTCGAGTCGCCGGTGCTTGCCATGCCCGCTGTAATGGCTTCATTCTCCACCGGAATTGCGCTGTGGCCGGCGGCCATCGTAGCGGATGAGGCGGCAGAGTATTTCGCCAACGCCGCCTTCATGCAGACCAGCCTGACTCGCTGATCAGGCGCGGGTATATTGCCCCGCATGGCCGCTCCGAAAGGCGAAAAGTTACTCGCGGACGCGATCAGGACGGGCGATTTCGAGCCGGTCTACTGCCTCTCCGGTGACAACGACTTCCGCAAGGAAGAGGCTCTCCGGCAGATCCTCGGCACAGCGACTGACCCAGCGACCCGCGACTTCAACGTGGACGTTCTGCGGGGCTCCGATACCGATGCATCCACGCTGGAGACCGCGCTTTCGTCGGTGCCGATGATGGCCGAGCGGAGGGTCGTCGTGGTTCGTGATCCCGGCGCACTGAAGAAGCAAACCCGGTCTGCGCTCGACGGGTACCTTGCGAAGCCGGCTCCGGACACGACGCTTGTGCTCGTGTATCCATCCGGCAGCGATGTGCCGGCGACAATTGAGCGAACATGTATCAACGTCAAAATCGACGCCCTCGGCGGAGAGCGGCTGATAAAGTGGATTGTGCGGCAGGCGAAAACGGCGCACGGTGCGGAGATCACGCGCGATGCAGCCGAACTCCTGCAGGAAGCTGTCGGGGACGACCTGATGGAGCTGGCCAGTGAGCTGGACAAGCTGAGCAGCTATTCCGATGGAGCGTCCATCGATCGGGCAGCGGTCACGGCCGTAGTGGGAGTCAGGCCGGGCGAAACCCTGTCGTCGCTGCTGGATGCAGTCGCGGATCGTGACCTGAGCAGGGCGCTGTCCCTTGTAGGCCCGGTACTCCGGCAGCCCAAGATCACCGGAGTTACGCTGGTGATGGCGCTTGGGGCGCAGACGCTCGGAATAGGATGGTGCCGTGCACGTCGTGACGCGGGTGCAGCTTCGTCTCTCATTCAGCGGGAAGTGTTCGGCGTTGCCAGGCGCGTTGCGCCGTTCCTCGATCCGAGGCCATTTGCCACGCGCGCCAGCGTATGGGTGCGCGCCAGCGCGGACTGGAGTTCAGCGGATGTGGATTCGGCGCTGAATGCATTGCTTGCGGCAGACGTGGCCCTGAAGGAAACGCGCGTCGCGTCAGAGGAACAGATCGTTTCAACTGCAGTGCTCGCTGCGTGCGCCGGAAGCGAACGCACGGCGACTGCTGCCTGAGGAGAGTGGTTGTGATGAACAGTCGCAGGGGAATTCTGGCGCTATTGGTAGCGTCGGCAGTCGTGAGCTCACCGCTTCAGGCACAGTCACCGGGGCGCACGACGGCCGGTGACGCTGTATTCAGGCGGGCCATCACGCTGGTGAACGACGGAGAAGGAGCTGCAGGCCGTACGCTGCTGGACTCGATGGTCACAGCCGCCCGGCCGGGGTCACTCGAGCTCGCTGAGGCGCTCTACTGGCGTGCGACTGTCGCGCCGAGTGCTGCCGAGGCGGAACAGGATTATCGGCGGGTGATTCTGGATCATCCGCTGTCGCCACGGATTCCCGACGCGCTGCTGCGGCTGGCCCAGCTCGAGCTGGCGCGCGCCGACCGGGAGAACGCTTTGCGCCGCCTGCAACGGCTCGACATCGAGTACCCCGGGTATCCGGGCCGTGCGCGGACGAGCTATTGGATGGCGCGCGTGTATCTCGATCAGAACGACATCGCCCGCGGCTGCGCTGCGGTTGCGGAAGCACGAGGGCGCGCGGCTCCCAACGACGTGGAGATACGGAATCAGATCGATTTCCTCGCGTTGCGCTGCCCCACAGCAGCACCACCGGCGATCGCCGGAACTGAGCCGGCGCCAACCGGCGCACCACCGCGTGCCGAGGCGGAGCAGACGCGTCCGACTGCGCCCGCTGCACCGCCGCCCCGTGAAACGGCGTCATTCTGGTCTGTGCAGGTGGCCGCGTTCAACACGCGTCCCCAGGCAAACGCTCTTGCCGAGCGGTTGCGTACGCGGGGCTATCAGGCGCGGGTGGACGGGACTGTTGCACCATTCCGGGTGCGCATCGGTCAGTACCCCGGGAGAGCGGCCGCTGTTGCCGCGCTGCAGGAGATCAAGGGGAGAGGGATGGAGGGGTTCGTGGTGCAAGTCGACGCGAGGTGACCCGCGCGGCTGACACACCGCTGATGGAGCAGTACCGGGAGATCAAGGCGCGGCACCGGGACGCGATCCTTTTCTTCCGGATGGGTGACTTCTACGAGATGTTCTACGACGATGCGGTCGTCGCCGCGCGAACCCTGGGGCTTACCCTCACGTCGCGGAACAACGGTGGCGCTGCCGAGGTGCCACTCGCCGGCGTCCCGGTGAAGGCGGCGAACGAATATCTCCGTCGCCTCGTCGAGCGCGGGTTCCGCGTGTCGATCTGCGAGCAGACCGAGGATCCGAAGCAAGCGAAGGGGATCGTCCGCCGCGAGGTCGTGGAGACAATAACGCCGGGCGCTGCTTTCTCCGACGACCTGCTCGAGGCGGGTCGCGACAACAACCTGTGCGCGCTCGTCCTGCATGGTACGCAGATCGGGATCGCTGCAGTGGACGTATCCACCGGTGCATGCCGGCTTGTCACGATACCGTCGGAAGACGCACCAGCGGTTCTTGCTCGGCTCACGCCCCGTGAAGTGATCGTTCCGCGCGATGAAGCGGGCGGAATCGTTGACGCGCTCGTCGCGTCAATCGATGCGCTTGTGACCGAGCGCGAAGGCTGGGAGTTCGACGTGAAGTGCGGTCGCGAAGAGCTGGAACGGCAGCTTGCAGTTCATTCACTCGACGGCTTCGGGATCGAAGCGCAGGATGAGCCTGCAGTCGCGGCCGCCGGCGCGCTGCTGCGATACGTGCGCGAGCTCCAGCCGGCGGGACTGCCTCACCTCACGGCGCCGCGCATCGAACGCCCGGGCACCGCCATGCCCCTCGACGAGATGACGAGACGCAACCTGGAGCTCGTTGAGTCACTGCGCGGTGGAACGGCGGGCACCCTGATCGCGATTCTGGATCGCACGCTCACACCGATGGGGGCGCGGCTGCTGCGCGACTGGATTCTCGCGCCGCTGACGTCGCGCGATCGAATCGAGGAGCGGCTCGCCGCCGTTCAGGCGCTGCTCGACAGCACGGCGGCACGTTCCGGGGCGCGGGACGCACTGGACGGCGTGCGCGACCTCGAGCGACTGTGCGGCAAGGTGGCTGCCATGCGAGCCAGTCCGCGCGAGACCGGTGCCCTGGGAAAGTCGCTCTCGCGCATACCTGCCGTGGTTGCGGCGCTCAGCGGTGCAGCTTCCTGCGCGCTTCTCCAGCGACTACTCGGCGAATGCGATAGCTGTGAGGACCTGGCAGCCGATATATGCACTACGCTGACCGACGAGCCGCCGCTCTCCATCGGTGAAGAACCGACAATCAAAGGCGGAGTGGACCCCGAACTCGACGAACTTCGTGCCCTTCGTGAAGGGAGCCGAGACGCGATCGCCGGCATTCAGACTGAGGAGCGTGCGCGTACCGGCATCAGCTCGCTCAAGGTCGGATACAATCGCGTTTTCGGTTACTTCATCGAGGTGACGAACTCGAACAGGCACCTCGTGCCGGAGGACTACCAGCGGCGGCAGACGCTCACGGGAGCGGAGCGGTACGTCACTCCTTCGCTCAAGGAGTTCGAGGCGCGTGTGCTTGGCGCCACCGAGCGCATTGAAACACGCGAGCGCGAACTGTTCGACGCGCTCCGCGCGCGAATCGCAACAGCCACCAGGCGGATCCAGACGGCAGGCCGCTGTATCTCCGAGTTCGATACCCTCACCGCGCTGGCCGACGTCGCCGAGCGCAATTCCTATGTGCGCCCGGAGATGACAGACGATTTCGGGTTCACGATCACAGCCGGTCGTCACCCGGTCGTCGAGCAGATGATGCCGCGGGACAAGTTCATTCCCAACGACGTGTCACTCGCCTCCGACGCGCGCGTGATCGTGCTCACCGGGCCGAACATGGCGGGCAAATCCACCATTCTGCGGCAGGTCGGACTGGTTGCTGTCATGGCCCAGGCCGGGTGCTTCGTGCCCGCGCGATCCGCGAAGCTCGGCGTCACCGACAGGATCTTCACGCGTGTTGGTGCGAGCGACAATCTGGTGCGCGGCCAGTCCACATTCATGGTGGAGATGGCAGAGACGAGCGCGATATTGCACGGTGCCACCTCGCGCAGCCTGGTGCTCCTGGACGAGATCGGCCGGGGCACGTCCACGTACGACGGCGTTTCGATCGCCTGGGCGGTTACCGAGCACCTGCACGACGTGGTCGGCTGCAAGACGATCTTTGCAACTCACTATCACGAGCTGACGCAGCTTGCCGGGGAGCTCGCTGCCGTGCGGAACTTCACCGTTGCGGTGCGCGAGGTCGGTGAGCAGGTGCTGTTCATCTATCGACTTGAGCCCGGAGGCGCGGACCGATCCTATGGCATCGAGGTTGGTCGCCTGGCGGGCCTGCCCCGTCCGGTGCTGGAAAGAGCTCGGGCCGTGTTGAAAGTTCTGGAAGGCGGGCATCTCGTACCCGGCAAAACCGCTGCGCGCCGGCCCGCCGCCGCTCCAGCCGCGGCTCAGCTGCCGCTGTTCGCGGCAGAGCACGCGGTTCTGGCGAAACTCCGGGACATCGACGCCAACACGCTCACGCCGATCCAGTCGCTCGAACTGCTGGCCCGGCTCGTGGACGAGGCGCGGGCACCGTAACTTCACAACCGTGCGACACACCATCCGATTGATCTCGTGCGCCACCCTGCTGCTTGCGGCGGCTGCATGCGGCCGTGAACGCGAGGGGCCACTCTCCGGCGCGCACGCGGGCCCGCGACCGGAAGTAATGCCGGTCGTCATGAACGAAGACCTTCCCTTCCGCTATCCAACGGCGCTCTTCACCCAGCAGGTACAGGGGAACGTCACGCTCCGGATCTTCATCGATGCAGAGGGGCAGGTCGTCATGGATTCCACCCGGGTAGTGGAAACCTCCGGATACACCGCGCTCGATTCCGCAGCGGTGAAGGGCTCCGAAGAGCTGAGGTTCGTCCCGGCCAAGCGACGGGGTGAGCCGATGGCAGTCTCCATACTCTTCCCCGTCTACTTCCGGCACCCCGAGGCCGCCCCGATGCCGGGTGACACCGTCCTTCCGCAGCCCGAGAAGTAATGGCTGAATCACTCTCGAACCCGCCGGGCACAGACACTCAGCGCCGGGGGCCACCACACTTGCGTCCTTACGAGAGCGTCCTTGAGCTGATCGGCTGGACTCCTCTCATCAAGCTCTCCCGCCTGGGGCGAGGTTCGGCGACACCCGTCTACGCAAAGGCAGAGTTCCTGAGTCCGGGCGGGTCGGTGAAGGACCGGATCGGACCAGCCATAGTTGCACAGGCGGAGCAGGACGGTCGCCTCCGGCCCGGCGGTACGGTCGTCGAAGCAACCAGCGGAAACACGGGTGTGGGAATCGCGCTGGCGGCGCTTTTTAAGGGTTACAAGTGTATCTTTACGATGCCTGACAAGATGTCGCAGGAGAAGGTGAGGCTGCTAAAGGCGTTCGGAGCGGAAGTCGTCGTCACACCCACGGCCGTCCCGCCTGACCACCCGGAGAACTATCTGGTGGTCGCCCGCCGAATTGCGGAGCAGACGCCTAACTCGATTCTCGCGGACCAGTTCTACAACCAGGCAAACCCAGAGGCCCACTATGCTACGACCGGTCCGGAAATCTGGGAGCAGACGGAGGGCCGGATCACTCACTTCGTCGCTTCGGCAGGGACGGGCGGGACGGTTACAGGTGTAGCGCGATATCTCAAGGAGAAAAACCCGGCGATCCAGATCGTGGTCGGTGACCCAGTGGGGTCCATACTCGCTGACAAATGGCGTACGAAGGGGGCGGCCGAGGTTGAAGGGACGCCCTATAAAGTCGAAGGCGTCGGACAGGACAAGATCCCCGGAACGCTGGATCTGTCGCTGATCGATGAGTTCCACACGGTCACGGATCGCGACTCATTTGCTATGGCGCGCCGGCTGACCCGCGAAGAGGGTCTGTTCGTGGGAGGCTCCTCCGGACTCAGCACCCACGTCGCACTCGCGGTAGCCCGTCAGCTGAATGACCCGGAGGCGCTCATCGTTACCGTGCTGTGGGATCGTGGTGAGCGCTATCTGACCAAGGTGTACAACGACGAATGGATGCGCGAGAACCAGCTGCTCGATGCGGCGCGCATAACCCTGTGGGATGTGCTTCAGCAGAAAGGGGGCTCGCTCGCCGCCATCGTCAGTACCACTCCGGGCGCGACTGTTCGCCAGGCAATCGGTCTGATGGCGCTGCACGACGTATCGCAGCTCCCGGTGATGGAGAACGGCGACTGTGTTGGGTCCGTCAGCGATTACGCGCTTTCGCAGAAGACGCTGGAGAACCCGCAGCTGCTGGAGGCTACCGTAAGCGCAGTCATGGACACGGCCTTTCCCGTCGTGGACTCCGGTGAGCCTGCTGACACTGTGGTGAAGCTGCTGTCGAAGTCCAGCCCGGCCGTGCTGGTTCGGAGCGGACGTGATCTGGAAGGGATCGTCACACGATCGGACATGCTCCGATTCCTGATGACGAGATGAGAGACCGACAGTTTCCCTGATGCGTTTAACCGTTCTGCTCGGCGGTACCTCATCGGAGCGCGATGTATCGACAGCGTCGGGGCTGCGGATCGCCGAAGCGCTTCGCACACGGGGCCATGAGGTCCGGCTGGTGGATCCCGCGACCGGATCGATTGACGCCGATGCCGAGCGCACACTGCGGCTAACCAGCGTCAGAACCGCTCCGCCCACCGTCGAGGAGCTCGCCGCGCTGGAATCGGAGGCGAATCTCACCAGGCTCGCGGAACTGGCGGATATCCGGTGGGCGGAAGTTGTGTTCATCGGCCTTCATGGCGGCGTGGGCGAGGACGGCACGCTGCAGGCGCTGCTGGATCTGGCCCGGATCCGCTACACAGGTAGCGGCCATCTGGCCAGCGCGCTGGCGATGGACAAGGACTTGTCCAAGCGGTTGTTCCTGGACTCGGGGATACCGACCGCGGAGTGGCTAATGGCTCCGGCGAGCGCCGACCGAGTGGACACGCACCTCGGCTTTCCGGTGGTGGTTAAGCCGTCGAAGCAGGGATCGACTGTTGGGCTGTCTATCGTGCGCGAGCGTGCCGAGCTGGCTGGCGCGATCGCCGAGGCGAAGCGGCACGACGACGAGGTCATGATTGAGCGGTTCGTGCCCGGAAGGGAAATGACCGTGGGCGTACTCGGCGGGGAAGCGCTGCCGGTTGGGGAGATCAAGCCCAAGCACGAGATATATGACTATGAGTGCAAGTACACTCCTGGAATGGCGATAGAGGAGTTTCCGGCTGATCTCCCGGCCAAGACAGCGGCGCGAATGCAGTCGCAGGCGGTGGCAGCATACAAAGCGCTCAAGCTTGGCGGGTGCGCGCGGATCGATTTCCGCTTATCTCCCGATGGTGTGGCGTACTGCCTCGAGGCGAACACGTTGCCGGGAATGACGGAGTTGAGTCTGATTCCGCAGGGTGCCGTCGCCGCTGGCATCACATTTCCAGAGCTTTGTGAGCGTATAGCGGTGCTTGCGCGGGAAGAGCCGTCTGGCGGTGATTCCCGGAACCGCTGATCTAAAGAAGTGGTATAGCGGCCAGGAACGGTGGCTCCAGGATGGGTGAGAGATGGATCTGAGCGAAACATCAAGCGGACGGGCGCCGGTATCGGGCGCGGTCAGGTGGCTGCTGGCGGCGAACATCGGCGTGCACTTCCTGCAGCTTGTTGTATTCGGAAGCGGAAACACGTTCGCCGCACTTGCCTTCGATTCTTCAGCGCTTCCCGCGGGCTGGTGGACGCTTGCGACCTACATGTTCGTTCATGCGGGGCTGGTGCACCTCGCGTTCAACATGTTCATGCTCTGGTCGTTCGGCCCGCGGCTGGAGGAGACATGGGGTACGCGCTCCTTCGTCGCGTTCTATGTGTGGTGCGGTCTCGGCGGCGCGATCACCCACCTACTGGTGGTTCGCGCAGGGTATCTGGTCGGCGCTTCAGCGGCTATCTACGGGATCATGCTCGCGTACGCCACGCTCTGGAAGGACGAGGAGATCTATCTCTTCGGTGTCGTGCCGTTGAAAGCGCGCTGGCTCATCATCTGGATGATCGGCGTGAACCTGGTATATGCGGTGGTTGCGCTGCAGGGGTTGACCAGCGTTGCCGCCTTCGCGCACCTCGGCGGACTGGTGTTCGGGTGGCTTTATCTGCACGTTCCCGGAGGGAGCGCGCTGTCACGGGTAAAGGACCGGATCGCATCGGTCCCTGATGACACCGGCGAGATGCCGCGCGTGGTCCCGAAGCAGACGAGGCGTGGCAAGGAAAAGATGAGCCTCGCCGATGAGGTAGTCGCCCGAAGCAAGGCGGTGTCGGAGAGGAGGATGCTCGAGCCGTCCGATGTCCCCGGTGCCCCGAGGGGCGGTGACCTGGATGCGCTGCTGGACAAGATCTCACAGTTCGGACTCGAAAGTCTCACGAGTGCGGAACGGCGCCTGCTGGAAGAGCGCTCGCGGGAGTTGCGGAGAGACGACGCATAAACCAGGAGAACAGCGCGATGGACATCGTGATGTGGTTGATAGTCGGTCTCGTCGCTGGAGTCCTCGCCTCGCTGGTCATGGGCGGCACCGGCTACGGTCTCATCGGGGACATCATCATCGGCATTGCCGGCGCGTTCATAGGCGGTTGGCTTTTTGCGCGGTTGGGGGTGACGGCGCCTTTCGGAGGAATGGCGGGGGTCATATTCACTGCGTTCATCGGCGCAGTCGTCCTGCTGTTTCTGCTCCGCCTCATCAGGCAGGCTTCAGTTCGCTGAGCGTCGTGGCCTCACATCGAGGCCAGAAACCGCAGCGGTCCCCTGACCACCATGCCCAGAGCCGATCTGCTCGAGACGTTCCCCAACCCGTATCCGGGCCGGATCTACGATATAAGCATGGAGACGGACGAATTCACGTCTCTGTGTCCCGTGGGTGGGATCGAGACGGACGCCACTGAACTGGAGAAGCTGCAGGGCGGGGCGCCCGACTTTGCGACGATCCGAATCGCATACGTCCCGGGTGCGCGATGCGTCGAGCTGAAGAGCCTGAAGCTGTACCTGTGGAGCTTCCGGAACGAAGGGGTTTTCTACGAGCGCGCGGTCAACCGGATTCTGGATGATCTCGTGGCCGCTGTGGAGCCGCGCTGGATGAAGGTCACCGGGGATTTCAATGTGAGGGGCGGAATCAAGTCGGTGGTGACAGCGAGCCACGGTAGCCGCTGAGGACGGTCGCGAGGGGAGGTGCCACCGACTGCACCGGTTGCCGGGACGGACCGCCGTTGTCACCCTGTCACGCAGCCGGATCAGGGACCTGCGGCTCGTCCAGTCCCAGAACTTCCCGCGCTTCCGTGACGAGCGGGGAAGGAACCATCAGGTCCACGCCTCGCGGAACCGACCCCTGGAAGCCAGGGCCGAAGACTCCAACGAGGTCGTGTGCCCGTATCCGGGCAGGAATACCGGAGGCCTCGAGCGTCTGCGACGACAGCTCTGCCTCGAGCATGCTGCTGCAGGTGGTCACCTTCGCCCACTCGGCCTGACCAGTCATATGTCCAACCTAGCACCGTCGCGTCTCACGGGGAGTGAAACTCCGGGCTGCTGAGCGTCGTCCTCTGAAGGGCTGCAAGGAAGCAATGGAAACCTCCGTTGCCCCGCGGGTGTCTAACGTGGAGCTATTCGCTATTGCCGCTTGCGACCGGACTGTTGATACTCTCGGCTCCGGTCGCAGCGGACGTTTGTGCTCCACTGTGTCCGTGTCCCATCCCCCATCCTGGAAATGAAATGAAGGTGAAGAGAACACAGCTTGCGATCCTCGCGATCGCTCTGCCCGCCGCACAGGCGTGCGCAACCCTCAGCCCCGCTACAGGGAGCGCGACTCAGCCTGCCCCCTCCGGTTCCGCGTCGCCCGCAGCGCAAACTGCCAGCGGGGGCGGCGGACCGAGCCAGCCCGCAGCAGCGGCTGGAGGGTCGGCAGGTCAGAGGAAGACCATCGCGAGTGTTACGCGTGGCCATCGGAAGATGGATGGACTCTTCACCGTCTATCAGGACACGACGAGCGGTTCACTTCACATGATCGTACCGAAGGACAAAGTCGGGAAGGAGTTCATCTACTTCACGCACGCGGTCGATGCGCCTGTATCGACAGGCCGGTTCCGCGGCGCCTTCGGATCGAACAACGTGTTCACCATCCGCAGGCACTTCAACCGCGTCGAGTTCGTGACGCAGAACACGGAGTTCTGGTTCGACTCCGCGAGCCCGTTGGCACGCGCGTCGAACGCCAATATCAGTCCCGCGACAGTCGTCGTGCAGGACATCGTCGCTGAAGACAGCGCGTCCTATCTGATCAAGGCCGACGACATCTTCGTCACCGAGGCGCTGACGCAGATCAAGCCCTCGCCGCCTGTCACGCCCGGTGGTCCGCCGCGTTTCACGCTCGGCAGCCTGAGCAAAACCAAGACGCGCGTTCTGGATGTGCGGAATTATCCGGAGAATACCGATGTAATCGTTGAGTACGTGTACGAGAATCCAGCTCCGGTAGTCCGCGGCGGCAGGGACCTGGCCGATCCGCGGAACGTGAGCCTGACCGTTCAGCACTCGCTGATCGAGATGCCGGAGAACGACTACGAGCCCCGGTACGATGATTATCGGGTGGGATATTTCACAACGCGGGGCACCGACATGCTGTCCACGAGCGCTGCTCCGTACCGCGACCTTGTGCAGCGCTGGAACCTGAAGAAGAAGGACCCGTCGGCCGCATTGAGCGAGCCGGTGGAGCCCATCGTCTTCTGGATCGAGAACACGACGCCGCACGAGTTCCGCGAGGCGGTTTCCGAAGGTGTGCTGCGGTGGAACCGGGCGTTCGAGGCAGCCGGTTTCCACAATGCGGTCCAGGTGAAGGTGCAGCCTGACGATGCAGAGTGGGACGCGGGCGACATCCGCTACAACGTCATCCGCTGGACGTCATCGCCCAACCCGCCGTTCGGCGGCTACGGCCCGAGCTTCGTTAATCCGCGAACCGGTCAGATTCTCGGCGCAGACATCATGCTCGAGTACGTCTACGTGACGAACCGGGTGCGGTACGATCGACTGTTCTCCACGGCCGCGCTGGCGGGGGGAATGCCGGACGAGCACATGGACATCGACGAGTACGATCGTTTCTGCATGGCCGGGGACCAGCTGCAGCAAGGGCTGATGGTCGGCCGCCAGGCCCTGGAGGCGAGTGGCGCTCCGCCGGTGCAGGTCACGTCGCTGATCCGCGAAGGCCTCATCCGTCTCACGCTCCATGAAGTCGGCCACACCCTGGGACTGAACCACAACTTCAAGTCGAGCTACTCGATTCCAAGATCCAGGGTGCACGACCGCGAGTTCACGGAGCAGTTCGGACTGGGCTCGGTGATGGAATACCCGGCAATCAACGTCGCGTCGGCGGGCAGCCCCCAGGGTGAGTACTACTCCACGGGTCCGGCCCAGTACGACGTATGGGCGATTCAGTTCGGCTACACCCCGTCGCTGCCCGACGCAGCGGCCGAGCAGGAGCGCGTCCGCGAACTCCTCCAACGTTCGACTGAACCTGCGCTGGCGTTCGGAAACGATGCGGATGGGATGAACGCGCCCGGTATGGGAGTGGATCCCCGGGTCGTGGCGAACGATCTCACCGACGACCCGCTTGGCTACGCGACTGAGCGATTCCAGACGGTGGACGGACTCATCCAGAATCTTACCACGAGGTACGCCGCTCCCGGCCAGTCGTATCACGAGCTTCGCTCGGCGTACCTGGTGCTTTCGGGCGAGCAATCATCTGCGGCCAACGTCGTATCCCGCTACATCGGAGGGGTTTACGTTGATCGTGCCGCGACGGGACAGCCCGGCGCTACCCGGCCGTTCACTCCGGTTCCGCGCGCCGAGCAGAAGCAGGCGATGCGCACGCTGGAACAGTATGTATTCGCACCCGACGCTTTCCGGGCACCGGGTGACCTGTATGCACACCTGCAGATGCAGCGGCGAGGCTTCGAGTTCTTCGGCACGACTGAGGATCCCAAGATCCACGAGCGCACGCTGAACATGCAGCGCAGCGTGCTCAATCACCTGCTCAACGCACGGGTGCTCACCAGGATGACCGACTCGCGACAGTACGGCAACGAGTATCCGGTCACGGAGATGATGTTGGATCTCACCCGCGCGATCTTCGCCGCTGATCTGGCCGGGAGCGTCAACACGTTCCGGCAGCAGCTGCAGCTGGAATACGTGAACAGCCTGGCGGCCATGATCACGCCGCCGACCAGCACGCCATTCGATTATCCGTCGAAGTCTGCGGCGCTCACGAACCTGCAGTCGATTCAGCGAATGCTGCGGGGCAAGTCGGGCGGCAATGCTGAAACTGCAGCACACACGCGGCACGTGCTGTTCGCGATAGACAAAGCACTGAAGACGGATTGACAGCTGGCATCACAAGACAGCCCGGCTCTCTGCGGAGCCGGGCTGTTTTGTGTCTGCGTGGCTGGCGGTGAGGTCAGGGACGCGCCCTCACGCGCCTCACGCTCCAATCGCCGGTCTGCGTGCCGTGCTGTGCCGGCCCGGTGATCACGAAGGTTCCCGCGATCGTATCAGGGCCGGTGAACCGGCCGCTGAACACAGTGTTCACGGGGCATCCGCAGCCGGGGTCGCGATAGGGCGCGAGCTGTCCGGTGAGATTCCCATCCTGCGCGTAAACGAACGCGATGGAGAGCACCTGGGGGATTGGTCGCCGGATCTGCTCAGAGGCTTCGGCTGCGGTTCGCGGAGCTGTGTACCCAGCCGGCACCATCAGCACTTCACCGACTGCCGAATCGCCAGCCGCGTTCAGGGCGAACAGGATGCTGCCGTGACGACCGGTGGCTGCGCTGCCATAGTCGCCATGCCACTCGCCAACAAGCGCAGTCTGATCGGCTGGATCGGCTTCGAGAACGACAAGCGGGGGTGAAGACGCGCAGCCGATGGTCAGCACGGCCGCAGCTGCGATATAAGTGTTGCGTTGCCACATGGTTCCTCCATTGGTACGACTGCAGAGTACTCGGCCGTCCGTCCAGCGTCTGTCCGACTGGAAACCGAGATCCTGTGCGGTGACTCACGACAGCGAATCCGTGGTTTCACTGACAGCGCGACCGACCGTCGTGCTAGATCTTGGAGCATAATCCCCTATAGTCTGGAGGTCATCCATGCTGGCGACAACCGCGACCAGCCCCCTCTATACTTCGCTGCCTGCCGACGCGGCGGATTCCCTCCCTCGGCGCGCTGGACGAACGCTCAGCCCGCCGATCATCGTTGGAACTGACGGAACCGATGCGTCAGAACCGGGAATTGCGACCGCGAGAACCCTGTCGCGACTGCTCAACGCGCCGGTGCAGCTCATCTCGGTGATACAACCCATGGAGACGTTCCTCCCGGTGCCGAAGGCAGACGCCGGCCGCACTCCTGAGGATATCGCGGCTGCCGAGCAGCGGCTGGAGACTGTCCGCGGGCAGCAGCGACTGGCAGGTGCGGAAGAGGGATGGACGATCGAGATCAAGTTTGGCGACCCTGCGGCGGTGCTCACGCGCCTGGCCAAGGCGCGAAAGGCGCGCGTGCTGATAATGGGGCGAAGGACTCATGGCCGCGTGGACCAGCTTCTTGGCGACGACACTCTCTTCGATGTGATCCGTCTGTCCGACACTCCGGTTCTCGTCGCCGGCCAGGCGATGCGGGAAGCGCCCAAAGTCGTCACCGTCGCGGTGGACTTCAGCGATCTGAGCCTCGCTGCAGCCCGGGCAGCTCTGGAGCTGAGCCCCACAGCCGGGCTCGCATATCTCCTGCACGTTCGTCCCCGGACCGACGTACTCGCCGGCCTTGCCGACGAGTACGGCAGCAGCATCGATCGCGGGTTCGAGCGTCTGGTGGAAGAGCTGGACGACCGCACGGGTGCCAGACTGGACACGGTGGAGCTCGCAGGGGTGCCAGCCCGGGAGATTGTGGATTTCGTCGAGAGCTCACGCTCGCACCTGCTCGCGGTCGGGAGCTACCAGCGAGGGTTGTTCCGCCGGCTGGCGGGGGGGACGATGGCGCTGCGGCTCATGCGCGCCTCACCGTGCCCGATCCTGATCGTTCCCGAAGCCGTAACCGAGGACGTGATCGAGGACGAGGCCAGCGACATCGTGCAGGAACAGGCGATAAGCGCGACTCTCGATGAGCTGACCCGGCGCAATGCGGGACGCCGTGTGCTTTTCGAGATGGACAATCCGCGCGTCGGAGCTCAGCTGCTTGCCTTCGATTACACCTTTCTGGCAGCGGAATACGATTCCGTGTGTGGGAAGGTGTTCGTGGCGCTGTCAGATGACTCGGTCCGTTCGTGTCACAGCACGACCCATACGCTGGGCCGTGTCTCGAGCGTCGATGTGCGCCGCGCCGCGGATGGCAGCGACCTCACGGTGCGGCTGATCGACAGCTGCGGGCAGGCTATGCTGACATTCTGGTAATCTCCGCTCCGATCTTGAGCGCGGCTGCGCTCCTGACCATACTCAGCTGAGGATTGCACGGCGGCGTGAACGCCGCCGTGCCGTTTTTCGCACATCATCAGGGGCGTTGCGTATGCGTATCGGGTTGGTGGTTGCCGCTGTCGGCGTGCTCGGAGTGGGGAGCGGCCTCGCTGTCGGACCGCGTACCGGAGACACTCACGTGCTGCAGGTGGCCGACTCTGTCACTTTCGCGTTCGTGAATGTGAACGTGGTGCCGATGAACGGCGAGAGCGTGAATAACAACCAGACGGTGCTGGTACGCGGCGGACGGATAGTGGAGATCGGCCCGGCCGCGAGCGTCCACGTCCCCCTCGGCGCAGTCGCAGTTGAGGCTGACGGGAAGTATCTGATGCCAGGACTCGCCGAGATGCACGCTCACATCCCCGGCGCGACAGCGCCTGAGCAGCTCATACGCGACATCATGTTCCTGTACGTGGCGAACGGCGTAACGACGATCCGCGGAATGCTCGGCGCGCCGAATCAGCTCACACTCCGCGACAGAACTGCCAGCGGGGAGATAACCGGCCCGACGATTTTCGTTGGAGCACCGTCGCTCAACGGCCAGAGCGCACCCGATGCGGCGACGGCTGCGCGCCTCGTCCGCGAGCACAAGAGTGCCGGATACGATTTTCTGAAGCTCCACCCCGGGCTCCAGCGGGAGGCGTATGACGCAATTGTGGCGACTGCGCGCGAGGTAGGGATTACGTTTGCCGGACACGTTTCCAGCGGCGTTGGTCTGCAGCGCACGCTGGATGCGCGGCAGTCAACGGTGGACCACCTGGATGGCTATCTCGAGGCATCCGTATCGCCCTCGGTCCACGAGAGAATGGCTGCGGGTCCGGTGCCGTTTCCCGAGATGGTCACTGCGGTAGAGCCTGATCGAGTGCGATACTGGGCGGGCCGGACACGGGAGGCCGGGACGTGGAACGTCCCGACAATGGCGCTTTGGGAGGCGTTCTATTCACCCGATTCCCCGGAAGTGTTCGCGCGCCGGTCCGAGATGCGGTACGCCGCGCCGCAGATGGTGGATGCGTGGACCAGGCAGAAGCAGAACATGGCGCAGTCTCAGCGCACCCAGGGCGTGACTGCCACAGCGGCGCAGCGGTACCTGGAGATGCGTCGTCTGGCGCTGAGGGCGCTGGCAGACTCCGGCGCGGGGTTGCTGATGGGGACCGACTCACCGCAGATGTTCAGCGTTCCGGGATTCTCTCTGCACAACGAGATCGCGCTGATGCAGTCTGCCGGGGTCACGCCGGAGCAGGTGCTGGAGAGCGGGACGCGCAACGTTGCGCGCTATGCGGCCGAGGAGCTGAAGCTCGATGGTGCGTTCGGCACTGTCGCAGTCGGCAACCGCGCCGATCTCATATTGCTCGACGCCAACCCGCTGCTGGACGCGCG
>CAZOAT010000024.1:0-20637 GCA_964577965.1 uncultured Gemmatimonadaceae bacterium
TCGCCGACGTCAATGGCGACGGGCTGCTGGACATTTATGTCTGCTATGCCGGTGCGGTTGCGGCCGAGAAGCGGGCGAACGAGCTGTACATCAACCTCGGCCCTGACGCGTCCGGGGTGCCGCGCTTCCGCGAAATGGCCGCGGCGTACGGCGTGGCCGACCAGAGCTACTCGACCCACGCCGCCTTCTTCGACTATGACGGCGACGGCAGGCTGGACCTGTTCCTCATCAACAACTCGCCCAGGCCCGTGAGCAGCTTCGGACGGCGGAACACGCGCCACATCCGCGACGAGTTCGGAGGGCACAAGCTGTACCGGAATACCGGCCAGCGGTTCGTTGACGTTAGCGAGGCGGCCGGAATTCATGGCAGCGAGATCGGCTTCGGACTCGGAGTCGTCGTGAGCGATCTTAACCGTGACGGTCGGCCCGACGTTTATGTGGCCAACGATTTCTTCGAGCGCGATTACCTGTATCTCAACAACGGAGACGGCACGTTTACGGAGGTGCTCGACAGGGTGATGCCCTCGGTGACGTACTTCTCGATGGGGATGGACATCGCCGACATCAACAACGATGGCTGGCCTGATGTATACACCACGGACATGCTCCCTGAGGATGAGTACCGGCTCAAGACGATGGCGTCGTTCGAGGGATGGGACGTGTACCAGGCGAAGGTTCGTAACGGTTACCATCACCAGTTCATGCGCAACATGCTGCAGCTGAACAACGGCAATGCCACGTTCAGTGAGATCGGCCAGATGGCGGGAGTTGCCCGAACTGACTGGAGCTGGAGCGCATTGATAGCGGACTTCGACCTCGACGGCCTCAAGGACATCTTTGTGGGCAATGGGCTCGCGAGGGACGTCACGTCTCAGGATTACGTCGCGTTCCTGGCGAACGAGACGACTGTACGGTCCGCAACGAAGGGAAGACGTGTGGATTTCATGCAGCTCGTGGAGGCGATGCGCTCAACACCGCTACCGAACTACGCCTTTCACAACAAGGGAGGTCTCAGGTTCACGAACGAGAGCGCATCATGGGGGCTGGACACGCCGAGCTTTTCCAATGGGGCAGCATATGTGGATCTCGACGGCGACGGCGCGCTCGACCTTGTGGTGAACAACGTCAACCAGGAAGCGTTCGTCTACCGCAACAATGCCCGGACCGTTACGCAGAACGGGTATCTCCAGGTGAGCCTGGAGGGGGAGGCTCCGAACCGGTTCGCGGTCGGCGCGCGGGTGACTGTCGGCAGCGGCGAGCACAGCTACACGCAGGAGCTGATGCCGAGCCGCGGATTCCAGTCGAGCGTGGACTACGTCCTGACGATAGGGGTGGGCACGGCGAAGATGGTCGATTCGGTTCGGGTCGACTGGCCGGACGGACGAACGAGCACGCTTCTGCGCGTTGCGGTGAACCAGCGGATCACCGTGAAGCAGACGGAGGCAGTGCGGAATCGCGCAGAGCCGGTCACCGTGCGCCCCACACTCGTCGCCGTTACGGACCGACCCGGACTCGGCTTCGCGCACAGGGAAAACGACTTCGTCGATTTCGACCGGGAGCGGCTCATCCCAAAGATGCTCTCGAGAGAGGGTCCTTTCATCGCGGTGGCTGACGTCAATGGCGACGGACTCGATGACATGTTCATCGGAGGAGCCAAGGAGCAGGCTGGTCGCTTACTGCTTCAGCACCAGGACGGGAGCTTCGCAGCCGTCAGCGAGCAGGTGTTCGAGCAGGACAGGATCTCAGAGGATCTCGGCGCCGTGTTCTTCGACGCCAACGGCAATGGCAGGCTTGACCTGTACGTCGTCAGCGGCGGCAATGAGTACTCGGATGCAGCACCGGCGCTCCAGGACCGGCTGTACCTGAACGACGGCCGGGGTGGTTTCCGTAAAGCCACTGACGCATTGCCGACGTCGTACGCCAGCGGCTCACGCGTGGCGGCTGCCGATTTCGATGGCGACGGTGCCGTGGATCTGTTCATCGGTGGCCGCGTCCTGCCCGGGCGGTACGGCCTCGATCCGACCAGCACGCTGCTGAGGAATGACGGCCGCGGGCGCTTCACCGATGTCACTGAGAGTGCCGCGCCCGGCCTCGCGAGCGTAGGTATGGTCACCGACGCCGTATGGCACGACATAGATCGCGATGGCCGCCCGGACCTGATAGTCGTGGGTGAATGGATGCCGATCACGATCTTCCGCAACACCGGGCGGGGACGGCTGGAGAGGATGGAGGCGCCGGGGCTGGAAAAAAGCAGCGGCTGGTGGAACCGCATCGTTGCCGGTGATTTCACGGGCAACGGGCATACCGATTTCATAGTCGGCAACCTGGGGCTCAACTCTCGGCTTACAGCCAGCGACAGCCAGCCAGCCACAATGTACGTGAAGGACTTCAATCAGAACGGCTTCGTCGAGCAGATCATCGCGTGCTACAACGGCGGCGTCAGCTATCCGCTGCCGCTGCGAGACGATCTCATCAAGTCCCTGTCTCATCTGAAGGCGCGTTACCCGAGCTACGAGACGTACGCGCGAGCGAGCATAACGGAGATCTTTCCGCCGGCCGACCTCGAGGGCGCCCTCGTGAAATCCGTCCACACATTCGCGACAACGCTGGTGCGGAACAACGGCGACGGATCGTTCACCCTCGTGGCGCTGCCGCCCGAAGCGCAACTTGCTCCGGTCTACGGCATCCTCGCCGCCGATGTCGATGGTGACGGAAAGACAGACCTCCTTCTGGCGGGCAACTTCGACGGGGTCAAGCCGGAGATAGGCCGCCTTAGTGCGAGCTACGGCCTGCTGCTTCGCGGTGACGGAAAGGGAGGCTTCACCCCCGTGCGTCAATCCGCCAGCGGTTTCGTCGTTCCGGGGCAGTCACGGGACATTCAGCGGCTTCGCACCCGCACCGGACCGCTGTATCTCGTCGCTCGCAACGACGATGTGGCGCTCGCGTTCCGTCCGGCCTCCGGCACCCGTCCAGCCGTAGCGCAACGATCATCCACGACGCGGTCCGATCCTGCTCGACACGCTGCGCGCAGGGGGACGCCATGATCTGTCGGCCTCCTTCCGGAGCAGGACGTGCCTTAGTGGCGCTGGGGGTTTACCTCGGCATTTCCGCCTGTAGCGGGGCGCTGGAGAGGCGTGCCGACGCGGCTGATCCCGATCTGCTGCATTCGGCGATGGATCAGCTGACCGACGTGATCGTCTACGACATCTTCAGCCCACCGCAGGCCAGCCGGGCGTATGCCTACTCCAGCGTTGCGGCCTTCGAAGCTGCGCGGCATGATCGGGCGGACTACGGCAGTCTCGCTGGAAGGCTGAATGGGCTTACTCCGGTCCCGGCACCTGAACCGGGGGCGGAGTACAGCTTCCCCCTCGCGAGCGTGCACGCGTTCCTCACGGTCGGGAAGGCTCTCACTTTCTCTCCCGTTCGGGTCGATTCGATTCGCGGCGCCTTCATCGACGAGTTCCGTCGCAGAGGTGTCCCCGACGCGGTGCGCGAGCGGTCGATAGCGTATGGAGAGCGGGTAGCAGCGCACATCCTGGATTGGAGCAGGGGAGACGGCTTCCTCAAGCGCCTGGGCCTGCCGAAGTTCACGGTGACACCGGATGACGGCCGATGGGTGCCGACGCCACCTGGCTACATGGACGCGGTGGAGCCGAACTGGGCGACGATCCGCCCGTTTGCCCTCGACTCGGCTGGCCAGTTCCGCCCTCCACCGCCACCACAGTTCGATACCACCGCCGGCAGCGCGTTCTTCCGTGAGGTCATGGAGGTGTATGAAACGACCAGACAGCTCAATGACGAGCAGCGGGAGATAGCGCACTTCTGGAACAACAACCCGTATACGATGAACGTGCAGGGTCACACCATGTTCGCGACCAAGCAGGTCACACCGGGAGGCCACTGGATGGGGATCGTGGCGATCGCATCCCGCAATTCCGGTGCGGACGTGGTGACGGCAGCGGAAGCGTATGCGCGGACCGCCGTGGCGATTGCTGACGGCTTCATCGTCTGCTGGGAGGAGAAGTACCGCTCCAACCTCGTCCGGCCGGAGACGGTGATCAACACATATCTCGACGAGACGTGGGAACCACTACTGCAAACGCCGCCGTTCCCGGAGTACACCAGCGGGCACAGCGTCATCTCCACGGCGGCGGCCACCGTGCTGACCGATCAATTCGGGACGGACTTCGCCTTCGAGGATGATACGCAGACCGCTCTTGGGATGGCGCCGCGGTCGTATTCCTCGTTCGAGGAAGCGGCGGCGGAAGCGGTCCTGAGCCGCCTGTACGGGGGCATACACTACCGTGCGGCGATCGCCATCGGAGCTGACCAGGGACGCGGCGTTGGTGACCTCGTGGCTCAGCGCGTCCGGCCGCGGCAGAGCACCGTCGCCCGGTCGCCGGGCACCACTAGAGGGAGTTCGTCCGGGTCAGTCGCTGCCTCGTCTCACTGACCGGGAGGCTTCGTCCTGATGACGATGACGCCGTTGGCTCCCCTGAGACCGTACAGCGTCGTGCTGGCAGCGTCCTTCAGCACCTCGATCGACGCGATGTCGTAGGGGTTGATGCCGGTGAGAGCTCCGTACGGGCCCGGTTCTATCGGAACCCCGTCAATCACATACAGTGGATCCTGCCGGCCTTCGATGCTGATCGCACCTCGGATGCGGATCGCTATGCTGCCGTCAGGCGTGCGCGACACTACTATTCCGGGCACGCGAGCCATGAGGACCTGCTCGATCGGCTGCGTTGGGGCGCGGTCAAAGTCTTCCGCGGTCACGATCGTCCTGCCGTCCGGCGCCGGCCCTGATGCCGCGTCCGTCGTGTCCTGCCTGGTTCCGGAGCAGGAGGTCAGGAGCGCGCCGGCCAGGCCGTATGCGATGAAAGCGGGGAACGCTTGGAAACGCGGTTGCATTGGGCTCCCGGGCGCAGTGAATCAGCTGGTGCCTGAACGAAACCTGCTGCAGAGGCTGCGCCCCGTCCAGTGACGACCGTCACGGCCGCAGTGCACCAGCTGCTCCGTCGCCGTTCTGGCGGCTTAACCGGATCGCTGCTGTGCGTTGCGGGCGCCGCGCTGACGATCGCCGGCTGCAGGCCCACGAAAGCTGCGGAAACGGCGGCGCTGTTTGAGTCGCTCGGTCCGGGCCAGACGGGAATCGCATTCGTGAACGAGCTTCCGGAGGCCCCCGAGTTCAACATCCTCAACTATCTGTATTACTACAATGGAGGTGGGGTCGCCGTCGGCGACGTGGACGGCGACGGACTCCCCGATCTGTACTTCACCTCGAACCTCGGCCCCAACCGTCTCTACCGGAACAAGGGAAACTATCAGTTCGAGGATATCACCGACCGTGCTGGAGTAGCAGGCTCGAGCGGGTGGACGAGCGGCGTCACCATGGCCGATGTGAACGGCGATGGCCATGTGGACATATACGTATCCGCAGTCAGTTATCTGACCATGAGCGGCCGCAACATTCTCTACATCAATAACGGCGACGGAACGTTCTCCGACAGTACGGAGGCGTATGGGCTGAGTCACGTCGGGTATTCGACGCAGGCGCTGTTCTTCGACTACGATCGAGATGGCGACCTCGACATGTACCTGCTCAACAATTCGACGCACACGGAGCGGGGCGTCAGCTCTCGTCCGCAGCGCGAGCCGCGGCATCCGCGCGCCGGCGACAAGCTGTTCCGGAATGACGGCAACAGGTTCGTGGATGTGAGCGCCGAGGCTGGCATTCATGGGGGTGTGGAGGGATACGGTCTCGGTGTCGTTGCCAGCGACCTGAATCTGAATGGCTGTCCCGACCTGTATGTAGCCAATGATTTTCAGGAGAACGACTTCCTGTATTACAACAACTGTGACGGGACTTTCACCGAGGCGCTCACGACGTCGATGGCGCACACCAGCCGCTTCTCGATGGGGGTGGATGCCGCCGACTTCGACAATGACGGGCGTCCGGACGTTGTGGTGCTCGATATGCTGCCGGAGCGGGAGGAAATCCTGAAGTCGTCGGCGAATGCCGAAGGATTCAATCTCTTCAATCTGCGGCTGAAGGCCGGGTACCATCCGCAGTACGCGCGAAACACGCTGCAGCTCAATCGCGGCGCCGGGCGGTTCAGCGAGATCGGATATCTGGCCGGCGTGTACGCGACCGACTGGAGCTGGGCCGCACTCTTCGCCGATCTGGACAACGATGGGCACAAGGATCTGTACATCACCAACGGTATCTACCGCAGGCCGAACGACCTTGACTACATCAACTACGTTGGGAACGACGCGGTTCAGGCGTCCCTCGCCAGAGGGGTCACCCCGCAGGACCTGACGCTCCTGGAGAGGATGCCACAGATCCCGCTGGCCAATTATGCGTACCGCAACAACGGTGATCTGACGTTCAGTAGCGTGGCATCTGAGTGGGGCCTCGCTCAGCCCGGTTTCTCCAACGGCGCCGTTTACGTGGACCTCACCAACAGTGGCTCGCTCGACCTCGTCGTGAACAACATCAACGCGCCTGCTTCGATCTATCGGAATCGTGCCCGCGAGAGGAACGGCAATCACTACCTGAAGGTTCAGTTGCGTGGCTCCGGAGCCAACACCGCTGGTATCGGTGCAATGGTCACGATCCGGTACGGGGGCAGGCAGCAGATGCTGGAACAGAACCCGACCCGTGGATTTCAGTCGTCAGTGGATCCGCGACTGCACTTTGGTCTGGGTGCGGCGACGCGGATTGACACGCTCACGGTTGTATGGCCTGATCAGCGGTATCAGGTGCTGACAAATCTTGCCTCAGACCAGATTCTGACACTGTCGCAGTCTGATGCCGGCGGGGCGTACGCGAGGCCCGAGGCCACAGCGGTGCAGCCGTTGTTCCGCGTGGAGAGCGCGGTGGGGCTCGATTTCAGGCACCGCGAGAACGTGTTCTTCGATTACAACCGCGAACCGCTCATGCCGCATCTCCTCTCGACCGAGGGACCGGCGCTTGCCGTTGGCGATGTCAACGGCGACGGTCTGGATGACGTCTACGTCGGCGGCGCGAAGTGGCAGGCGGGGGCGATGTACTTCCAGCAGCCGGACGGAACGTTCAGGGCGTCTTCCCAGCCCGCTTTCCGCGATGACAGCGTTTCGGAGGACGTCAACGCGATCCTGTTCGACGCCAATGGCAATGGCCACCTGGACTTGTACGTCGTCAGCGGTGGGAACGAATTCTGGGGAAATCAGGAGCCGTTGAGAGACCGGCTGTACATGAACGACGGACGCGGCAACTTCCGCAGAGCGCGTGATGCTCTCCCGGATTTCTTCGAGAACGGCTCCGCTGTTGCGGCAGGCGACTTCAACGGCGACGGACATCTGGACCTCTTCGTCGGGTCGCGTGTGGTCGCCCGCGAGTACGGCAGTATTCCGCGCAGCCGGCTTCTGCAGAACGACGGTTCGGGCCGGTTCGCGGACGTGACCGCCGCGAAGGCGCCGTCCCTCTCGACGGTTGGGATGGTCACTTCGGCTGCATGGGGCGACCTCAGCGGCGACGGCCGGCTCGAACTGGTGGTCGTCGGCGAGTGGATGCCGGTCAGCATCTTCGGCCAGGAGAACGGCCGGTTCGTGGACCGTACCGCTGACGCCGGACTGTCAGGCAGCAACGGATGGTGGAACGCTGTCGTGATCGCCGATCTCACAGGCGACGGGCGCGGTGATCTCATACTCGGGAACCTGGGCCTTAATTCCTACATCCGCGCCTCCCGCGAGGAGCCGGCTCAGCTGCACATCGCCGACTTCGCGCGTAACGGTGCGATGCAGCAGCTGCTGACTTTCTACAAGAATGGCGTCAGCTACCCTGTCGCCGGACGTGATGAGATTCTGCGGCTCAACCCGCAGCTGCGCAGCAGATATCCCTCATACGCGAGTTTCGGCGCGGCGCGGCTGGAGGATATCTTTGCCGCGTCCGAGCTGAGATCAGCCAGAGTGCTGAATGCGTACACTTTCGGGAATTCCGTGGCGCTGAACGATGGACGGGGCCGGTTCACTCTGCAGTTGCTGCCGACGGAAGCGCAGTTTGCGCCGGTGTACGCGGCCGTTGCGGAAGACTTCGATGGCGACGGCCGAACCGATCTGCTGCTGGCTGGTAATTTCCACGGGGTGACCCCGATGTTCGGGTGGTACGACGCGGGTCTCGGGATCGTTCTGCGCGGCCGTGGTGACGGCAGCTTCGACGCCCTGGACATGGAGAACAGTGGCCTGGTGCTCGGCGGACAG
Organism: uncultured Gemmatimonadaceae bacterium; assembly: GCA_964577965.1. Taxonomy (GTDB): domain Bacteria; phylum Gemmatimonadota; class Gemmatimonadetes; order Gemmatimonadales; family Gemmatimonadaceae; genus DASUUI01. The sequence goes on from CAZOAT010000024.1 coordinate 8,245, forward strand.
GTCCGGCGTGTCGCTCAGCTCGCCGGAGCTCGTGGAAGCCGTGCGCTCGTGGCAGCACGCAACGACTCCACGGTTCAGATCGTCCGGTGGAATCGCCGCCAGCCGCCACCGGTCGCGTCAGCCAGGTGACAGGGACGGGGCGTTATCGGGCGGCGGTGCTCGCTGCCACGTGCCTGCTGACAGCCACTTCCGCCGCGCTCGGTGCACAATCCGAGCTGTATCGCTCGGACGCATACACGATCACGGATACCTCGGTGCGGCAGGGCTCGTTTACCGCTGTGGCACTGTCGCACGACACGATCGTCTCGACCTACCCCCGTTCCGGCCGCGAGATGCGCTTTCGCTTCAGCCTCAACGGACAGGACAACGAGTTCCGCCCGGGAACGGAGCATACCGTTTACATACGTCCACGTGACGGCCGGATTGTCACGCCACTGTACGTATTCGGGCAGGAAAGTCCACCATATCATCCGACTCCGGAACAGTCGGGGAGCAGCGAGGAGGGTATCGCACAGGTCACGATCCGTCTCGACCTCAGGCACGTACTCAGGAGCTTCCGGGAGCAGGGCTTCTATGATCCACCGCAGGGCACGCGCATCCGGCGGGAGGATCTCCAGTCGGTGTACGCGATTGGCGACACGGAGCCGCTGAGCTGGGACGTTCGCACGCTCCGTCCCGGTTCACCAGCTGAGCTCACCGATGCCGACGGCGACGGGATTTTCGCAGCTACGGTCCCGGTCAGGGCGGAATACACGCGTGCCATGGCGCCGGATGGACGTGCCATCTGGGCGCGAACCCGCGACGTTTCGCAGTTTCCGCAGCTTGAGTCCGGCCAGCGGCTGCTTGACGCGCTTTACCGGATGTCGCTGGAAGAGCTGCAGCAGCTGGTGCGCGAAGACGGCGCGTTGTCGGCAGGAGCAAAATGGCCGGGCGTCTGGACGCGCGACGTCGCCTATGCCTCGGTGCTTGGTCTCGCGCTCGTGGCGCCTGACGCGGTTCGCCGCAGCCTGCTCGCGAAGGTGGACTCGGCGGGACGGATCATTCAGGATACGGGCACGGGGGGCTCGTGGCCCGTTTCCACCGATCGAATGACATGGGCGCTCGCCGCATGGGAGCTGTACGCGGCGACAGGTGACCGGCAATGGCTGCGTCACGCTTACGACGTAATCAGGCGGTCGGCCGAGGCAGACCTGCACGCGATCTTCGATCCTGCCACTGGTCTCGCGATGGGTGAGACCTCGTTCATGGATTGGCGCGAACAGAGCTATCCGCGCTGGATGGAACCGCGCGATATCGCGCGCTCGGCAGGGGTGGGCACGAACGCGGTGCATTACGCGACGTACCGGATACTCGCGAACATGGCCGGTGCTCTCGGAGAGGATGCGACAGGCTGGAGCGGAGTTGCCGAACGTCTGCGGGAAGCGATCAATCGGCACCTGTGGCTGGAAGATCGGGGATGGTATGCGAACTTCCGTTACGGACGGACATTTCAGTCGCTCGTCCCGCGTTCCGATGGACTGGGGGAGGCACTGAGCATCATCTACGGCGTGCCCGATCGCCAGCGTAGCGCGGTCATCGCGGACAGTACGCCTGTCGTCGAGTTCGGGACGCCGATCTTCTGGCCATACGTCCCGAACACGCCTGCGTATCACAACGCCGCGATCTGGCCGTTCGTCACCGCCTTCGCTGCGTGGGCCGCCGCCGAGGCGGGGCATACGGGAGCGGTGGAACACGCGCTCGCCGCGGTCTATCGACCCGCTGCGCTGTTCCTCACCAACAAGGAGAACATGGTGGCCGCAACCGGCCACTTCGAAGGAACGGCGCTGAATTCCGATCGCCAGCTGTGGAGCGTAGCCGGCAACCTCGCCACGCACTACCGCGTGCTGTTTGGCATCCGGCTGGAGCCCGAGCGGCTCGTGCTGAGGCCGATGGTTCCTCCCGGCTACGGGGGAACGCGGACGCTGGACGGCCTCCGCTACCGTGGCGCCACGATCACGCTTACGGTTCGCGGCTTCGGTAACCGTGTGGAGCGTGCCCGGCTCGATGGACAAGCCGTCGAAGTTGCCGCGATTCCCGCGACGTTGACGGGGCACCACACCATGGAGATCGAGATGAACGGCCAGTGGCCGGCTGCGCGGATGAATGTCGTGGACAACGTGACTGCGCCCGGCACACCGGTCGCGACTCTTCGCGGCGACACGCTTGCATGGCCACATGTACCCGGTGCGGCGCAGTACACTGTGCGCCGTGACGGGCGCAGCGACAGCCTGACCTTACAGACCTGGACGGTCGTTCGGCCAGGAGAGGGTCTGTCGGAGCTTCAGGTAGCGGCGGTCGATTCCTCCGGAGTCGCATCATTTCTGAGCGAACCGGTCAGGCTGGTGCCCGAGGCTGTCGTGCTCGTCGCCAAGCCCCCCGGTGCGACCGAGCGGGAACACGGGGGCTTCACCGGCAGCGGCTACGTCACGCTGACACGAGAGCACAACACGACGGTCGCGGTCCAGGTCAACATCCGTGAGGGTGGCACTTACGTTATTGAGGCTCGCTACGCAAACGGCAGCGGCCCGGTGAACACCGACAGCAAGGCCGCGGTGCGCACGCTGCTCACCGACGGCCGGCGGGCTGGCGTGCTCGTGATGCCGCAGCGCGGCAGTGGCCTGTGGGCGGACTGGGGCTACAGTACGCAGCAGCAGGTGAGTCTCGGTCCCGGCATGCACACGGTGACGCTCACCTACGCTCAGCTCGACGAGAACATGGACCGGCGGATCAACACAGCATTGCTTGATCACCTTCGGCTCACGCTGCTTTCAGCGGATCCGGCAAACTGAGAACGACACTGATGAGATCAATCGCTTCGGGTCGGACAACCCACGCGGTGCTGTTCCTCGCTCTGCTCGCCGTATCGGCGGGTGTCCCGGCGGTTACGGAGGCGCAGGTGAGGCGCAACACCTTTCAGGCGCCGGACCGATACGTGGTACTCGAGACCCTCCGTGACGATCTGATCCATTTCGAGTTTGGAACGGGTACTCCGCCAGGCGCCGATTCGCCGATCGAGACCACGATGATGGTTCATAAACGGGACTACACGGGGCCACGGACTTTTTCGGTGACTGCAAGCGGCATCGCCACCGCGGAAGTCGAGCTCACCGTCGATCCCGCGACGTTGTGTGTGACAGCCGCTGCACTCCCGGCTAGTGCCGCTCTCGCGACTGTATGCCCGGCGAACCTGGACCGCGAGACCCGTGGGCTCACGATCACCCGCGAGCGCGTCGGAAACGTGTACGGGCTCGGCGAGCAGTTCACCGAGCCAGGCAATCCTGACGGAGACTGGGTCGGAAGGGAGAGGGTTCCGGGCGACGCGTTCGGAAACAAGATGGTCGGCTTCAACGGCGGCGCGGTGGGGAACGCAATGTTCCCGATCATGTATGCCGTGGGAGATGCGGGTCTCAATTACGGACTGTTCTTTGACAACGTTTACGCGCAGCGCTGGGACTTTCGCTCCGATCCCTGGACGGTGGAGGCACGTGGTCCGCTCCGCGGCTACCTGATTCACGGGCCGGACCTTCCGGATCTGCGGAGCGACTACCTGGAGCTCGTCGGCAGGCCGCCGGTTCCGCCGAAGAAGGCCTTCGGTCTCTGGGTCTCGGAGTACGGCTTCGATAACTGGAACGAGCTCGACAGCAAGCTTGCGAGTCTGCGCGAGGCGTCGTTCCCCGTGGACGGCTTCGTCATGGATCTGCAGTGGTTCGGCGGCATCCGGTCGGACTCGGATTCCACGTCGATGGGACGCGTTGCCTGGGACGAAGCGACGTTCCCCGATCCCGCTGGCAAGATCGTGCGACTGCGAGACGAGCATGGAGTCGGTCTGATCCTCATAGAGGAGTCCTACATCGGTCGCGCGCTTGCGGAGCACACGGAGCTGGAGCGACGCGGATTCCTCGCACGGCAGAGCGCGGGAGGTCCGGCCACGTACATCGACTACAACCCGTGGTGGGGCAAGGGCGGGATGATCGACTGGACGAACGATTCGGCGGGTGTTTTCTGGCACGACTGGAAGCGACAGCCGCTCGTCTCGATGGATGTGCTCGGCCACTGGACAGACCTTGGGGAGCCTGAGTTGTACGACTCCACCTCGTGGTATCACGGCGTCGAGCCGGGCCGGCACCGTCACGCCGACGTCCACAATCTCTACAACCTCAAGTGGAGCGAGAGCATCTTCGAGGCCTATCGCCGGCACTCGATTGCACGTCGGCCGTTCATTCTCACGCGCTCGGGAACTTCTGGCACACAGCGCTTCGGAACCGCGCTCTGGTCCGGCGACATCGGAGCAAACCTCAGCAGTCTTGCGACCCACATGAACGCCCAGATGCACATGTCCATGTCGGGGGTCGATTATTTCGCTTCGGACATCGGCGGCTTTCATCGTGCCGCGCTGGATGGAGATCAGGACGAGATGTACACGCAGTGGTTTGCCAACGGCGCGCTGCTCGACGTGCCTGTCCGTCCGCATACCGAGAACCTCTGCAACTGCAAGGAGACAGCGCCAGACCGTATAGGTCACAGAGCGAGCAACCTGGCCAATCTGCGCCTCCGGTACGCGCTGACACCGTACTACTACTCGCTGGCGCACCGAGCTTACAGGGAGGGTGAGGCGTTGGTGGCGCCGCTGGTGCATTACTATCAGAGCGACACCAACGTTCGCACGAACGGTGGGGACAAGATGATCGGCAGAGACCTGCTCGTTGCGACGGTTGCGCGCCACGGCGATACCACGCGCGACGTGTATCTGCCACGTGGCAGGTGGATCGACTACTACACCAACCAGTCGCACTCCAGCTCGGGTGGGTGGCTTCGGAGCGTTCCATTGTATCGCGACAGCCTGTTCCGGTTGCCTTTGTTCGCGCGTGCGGGCGCGATCGTTCCCCAGATGCACGTGGACGCGAAGACAATGACCGTGGAAGGGAGGCGCACCGACGGATCGAGACGGGACGAGCTGCTGGTGCGCGTGTACGCGGACTCCCAGGAGAGCAGCTTCATACTGTACGAGGACGACGGGTGGTCGGTCGCCTACCAGTCCGATTCAGTGGCGACCACGAGGATCTCGCAGCAGATGCGGCCCGGCACTGCCGTAGTGACAATCGCTGCGACGGAGGGCGCTTACACCGGCGCAGCGACCCAGCGCAACAACGTCGTGCAACTGGTCGCTGATGCTTCGGATGTGACTGCCGTCACCCTGAACGGATCGCCGCTGCGCAGGCACGCATCCCAGTCAGTGTTTGATAACGCGCAGAGTGGCTGGTACGTCGCGGACCGTGTCGTTGTTGCAAAATCGGGGGAGCGCCCGGTGGAGCAGGAAAAGCGGCTGGAGTTTCGCCTGCAGCGGTGAAGAGCGCGCTCCTTCGCGCGCCCATTCGCGCGCTCGATCGCTAGCGGCCGTTCGCCGCGCTGAGCTCGAGGACGAGGCTTTCAAGGGGTCGGAGTAGTTGAAAGTACGCCGCAATGCTGCCGTTCACCCTCATGCGCAGACCCGCGGCCGCGAGGCCGCCGAGCAGGTCGGTGGCGCGGTAGTCTCCCGGCGGTAGCACGCGCTGCTCGGAGGAGAGTGCCACGTTCGACAGTGTCTGATCGCCGAGATTGACGACGACGAGTACACAGTTGTCGCCTTCCCGGCGCAGATACGCGGCGACTGCGTCATGGCTGGCGGTGAGTGGAACGAGCTCCCCCGCGGACAGTGCGGCTTTCCGCGCCCGCAACCGTATCAGACGGCGGTAATGGTTCAGCAGCGAACGTTCGTCGCCATCCTGTGCCTCGACGTTCGCGCTCATGGAATCGGGCTGCAGCGGCTCCCACGGCATCCCGGTCGTGAATCCCGCCGCGGCAGCACGGCGCCAGTGCATCGGTGTTCTGAGGCGCTCGTCCGGTTTGTCGCCGCCCATCCCGATTTCCTCGCCATAATAGATAAAGGGGAGCCCGGGCAGGGTCAGCAGCAGCGTGGCTGCAACCGCCGCCCTTCGAGAATCTCCGCCGAGCGCCGTGAGAGTCCGGGTCTGATCGTGATTCCTCAGGAAGGGTGCCCATCGGCCGGCCGCTGCCGAGCGCTCCAGCCGGAGCACGGGCTCGAGCAGTCCTTTGCCGGATCCCGTCCGTACTGCGGAGATGATGGAGTCCGAGACCTCGAACGCGAAATACGCGTCCAGCTGATCGGGATAGTAGGCGAGCATCGCGCTGGTGCTGTCCCACACCTCACCGATCGTGAACACGGCCGGCGCAATCTCCCGCACACTGGCGGCGTACTCCCGCAGAACTGCGTGTGTGCCTGAGGTATGCTGCACGCCGCCATCTTCCTCGACAAGGAAAGAAATCGCATCCAGGCGGAAACCGTCCACGCCCATTTCCTCCAGCCAGAAGCGGGCGACCTTCGCGGCTTCCTGGCGCACCGCCGGTGTTTCGTAGTTGAGATCGGGCATTCCGTGCCAGAAGAAGCCGTAGTAGTACTCGTCGCGAACGGGAGAGCGGTGCCAGTTGTCCCCGCCCCAGGGATTGCGCACGCCCGGATGTGCGGGCAGCCACCGGAACCAGTTCCTGTAGGGTGAGGCTGGATTGAGTGCGGCGTCCCTGAAAAAGGGGTGCTCGCTCGACACATGATTGAGCACCATGTCCACCAGAACCCTGATTCCGCGCTGCCGCGATTCAGCCACGAAACGCTTGAAATCATCATTGGTGCCGTACTCGGGATTCACCCGGTAATAGTTCGTCACGTCGTAGCCGTGATAGCTGCGCGTTGCCGCGATCGGCATCAACCAGACGCAGCGAGCCTCGAGATCGTGTGTGGTGGCTGGATCGCCGTCGTTGATGTAGTCGAGCTTCTGGATCAGACCGTTCAGGTCTCCGATCCCGTCGCCATCGCTGTCATAGAAAGAGCGCACGAAGATCTCGTAGCAAACTGCACCCTTCTTCCAGTCGGGATCATCAGCCGGGGTCTGGGCCGACGCTCCAGAAGTTGCAGTTGCCAGAACCAGCGGCAGGAGCAACGACCACCGCCTGATCCGGGTGGCGCGGTCAGCGGCACGGGGTATCGGGATCATGATCCTGCGAGCTTCTGGCCTTCGGCGTCGAACAGGTGCACGCTCCGGCCCGGGATCCGTACTCTGACCCCATCGCCGACTTCCGGCGCCACGTCGTTCGCGACGGCTGCAATCAGCCTGTGTCTGCCGACCTCGACGTGAGCGTGGTTCAGTCCACCCAGCCGCTCGACCAGCAGCACGCGTCCGCTGAGCGAGTCGCTGTCCGTCTCGGATGTCTCCGTGGCGGGCTCGAGCCGAACGTCTTCCGGTCGAATCCCGAGTGTCACCCGCTTCGTCTCGGAGCTGGATGCGTGCCGATCGAGTGGCAGGCGCGCTCCGTCGGTGGCGAAACTCACGCTACCGTCTTCGTCGTGCAGCTCTCCCTCGAGGAAATTCATCGGCGGCGTCCCGATGAAGCCGGCGACGAGCCGGTTCGCCGGTGAGCTGTATATCTCCATCGGTCGTCCGATCTGCTGGATGCGCCGGTCGGCGAGCACTACGATTCGGGTGCCGAGGGTCATGGCTTCAGCCTGATCGTGCGTCACGTACACGCTCGTGGTCTTCAGCCGGCGCTGCAACTCACCGATCTCGATCCGCATCTGCGCACGCAGCCCTGCATCGAGATTCGAGAGGGGCTCGTCGAACAGGAACACGAGAGGCTCGCGCACCATCGCGCGCCCCATCGCCACGCGCTGCCGCTGGCCACCGGAGAGCTGCTTCGGCTTGCGGTCCAGCAGCTCCTCGAGACGCAGCGCACCGGCCACCCACGTGACCCTGCGATCGATCTCGGCCTTCGGTGTGTTCCGCAGGCGCAATCCGAGCGAGAGGTTCTCGCGGACGGTCATGTGCGGATACAGCGCGTAGTCCTGGAACACCATGGCCACGTCCCGTTCGCGTGCCGGCAGCGCAGTGACGTCGCGGTCACCGATGCGGATCTGGCCGCCGGTGACCGTTTCGAGTCCGGCGAGCATTCGCAGGATCGTGGACTTGCCGGAACCAGATCCGCCAAGGAGCACGAGCAACTCGCCGTCGGCAACCTGGAGGTCGAACTCCTCCAGGATGACCGTGTCGCCGAAGCGTTTGCTAACCCGCTCGAACGTCACGTCAGGCATATGTCAGCCCTTTATCCCGGAGCCGACCATGCTCTCGATGAAATACCTCTGCAGGAACATGTATGCGGCAGCAACGGGGAGCACGAGAACCATCGCAGAGGCGAGCGACACTCCCATGCTGCCTGCGCCGCCACCAAGCGCGAACACCGTCAGCAGCTGGGGAAGTGTCATCACCTGTTGATCGCGCACGACCAGGAGCGGCCAGAGCACTTCGTTCCATGCACCCATGAAAGTGAATATCGCTACGATGGCGAGCGCAGGTTTCGCAAGCGGCCAGAAGATCGAAAAAAGAATACGAAGCTCACTCATCCCGTCCATCCTTGCTGCATCGACGAGTGACTGCGGAATCTGAAGAAAGAACTGGCGCAGCATCAGGATGGCAGTGGCGTTGAAGATGTACGGCACGATCAGCGCGGCGTAGGTGTCTATCCAGCCGAGGCGTACCATCAGGATATACAGCGGAATGAGCGTGAGCTGTCCCGGAATCAGCAGAACGATGAGCGTGATGGCGTTGAACAGCGGGCTCCCGCGGAATCGCAGCCGGGCCAGCGCGTACGCTGTCATGGAGCTGAGAATCAGCACCGCGGCGGTTATTGTCGTGGCAACGAAAGCGCTGTTCAGCAGGGCGCGGCCGAAGGGAGCACGCTGCCACATCACGCGGTAGTTCTCGAATGTGATGGTTTCCGGCAGCAGTGCGAGCGTCCCGACTTCGGCCGGTGGCTTCAGCGTCGTGGAAACCATCCAGAGGAACGGGTAGATGAACGTCAGGGCGGCCAGGCCAAGAACCGTGTAAATCGCTGCACGACTGAAGGGCTTCACGACGCCTCCACCGCGCCGAGCAGCCGTCGCTGGACTGCCACAACAGCTCCGATCATCAGAGCCAGCGCCACCCCGATCGCGGCCGCGTACCCCATTTTCTGATAGGAGAAGGCGTTCGTGTAGAGGTACAGGACCAGCGACAGCGTCCGGTTGAGCGGCCCGCCCCCGGTCATCACGTACGGCTCGATGAACAGCTGAAAACCGTTGATTGTGGAAAGGGTCACGACCAGAACCGTCTGGGGGAGAAGCATCGGCAGTGTCAGGTACCGGAACCGCTGCCACGACGACGCGCCCTCGAGCTCGATGGATTCCTGGCAGCTCCTGGGTATGTATTGGAGTCCGGCCAGGTAGATGATCACGTAGAAGCCGACGTTCTTCCATGTGACCATCACCGCGATCGCAGGCATCGCCGTATCCGGATCGGTCAGCCACGGCACCGGCGCAAGGCCGATCCTCGTAAGCAGGCTGTTGATCAGTCCTACGTCCGTGGCGTACAGCGCCTCCCAGAGAATGGCAACGACAGCGCCGGAGATCACGACCGGAAGAAAGAACGCCGCTCTCCAGAAAGCGCGGAAGGCGAGGGGCCGGTTCAGCGCCAGCGCCAGCGCCAATGCCACGGCGATCTGCAGCGGCACGTGAATGCTGAGGAATACGAACGTATTCAGCACCGCCTGCAGAAAACGCGCGTCGGACGCAAGGAGGCGGACGTTGTCGAGCCCTGCAAACGACGGATCGGTTACGAGATCCCAGCGGAGAAAGACGAGCACTCCGGCGAAGACCACCGGGTAAATCACGAACACCGTCACGAACAGTGCGTACGGTGCGGACAGGATCCAGCCCGATCTCGCTTCAGCGCGCATCGATGATCTTGCGTGCCTCGACAGCGGCGCGGTCAAGCGCCTCGTTCACTGGGAGTGTTCCGTAAATGGAGCCCTGTTCGTAAGCGCCGGAAATGAGGTCGAAGATCTCCACGATATCGGGGTCGATATCGATATCGCGTGTCCGCTCGACCTGGGTGGCGTATGTGCGGAGCGTCGGCCATTGACCCAGCGGCTGAGTGAATCGCCGGTCGGCTGCGAGACGACGCCGGTACGGCAGCTGGCTCGCTTCTTCGATGAGCAGGCGGTCCGCGGCGGGCGACGTGAGCCACGCCACGAATCGTGCAGCTTCGTCTGGATGCCTGGTCGTGGCGAACACCGCGATGCTGCGCATGTCCGCGAATGCGTACCGATCACCGGGGTCGGTACCGTCGGCAGCCGGGATCGGTGTCACATCGTAATGGAAGTCACCGATCTTGAGCTCCTCCAGTTCGCGCACGAACCAGGGTCCGATGATCTTCATTGCGACCGTGCCGTCAGTGAACGGGTCGCGTCCGACAGAGAAGTTTGCCCGTGGCAGCAGCCCTTCGGCGAATCCGCGACGCAGGAGCTCCAGAGCCGCGGCCGCTGCGGGATTGTCGAAGACCACCTGACCGTTCATGACGAGCGTGACCCCGCCTGAGCTGGCGAGGTACAGTGGGTAGAAATCGTAGAAGCGCTCGAACCACGTCGTCTTGAGCGGAGCCCACATGGCCCAGCGGTCTGCCCGGCCATCGCCGTTCGTGTCCCGCGTGAGCCGCCGAAATGCGTCGAGCAGCTCGCTGTGGTTGCCTGGAGGCCGCACTCCCGCTGCGTTGAGCAGGTCCACGTTGTACATCAGCATCTCCGGGTTCGTCTTCCACGGAAACGCATATATGCCGTTGTCCGCGACCCGCAGTGGTTCGAGCATCGCGGCCGTGGTGCGTTCCCGGAGTCGTGCCGCTGTAGCGATGCGATCGTCCAGACGTACGACGCTTCCCGCGCGCACGAGCCGCGCCAGCAGAGCCGTGGAGACGTTCGACGATACGTCGGGGGTTGCCTTCGCCACGATCGCAGCCAGCAGCACCTCCTCAGACGACCGGCCCGCAGGGAGCGGCTGCACACGCACCTGCACGCCGGGATGTGCCGCGTTCCACTCTGCGACCAATCGGTTGGCGAGCCGCACCTCGGCAGGGTTTGCAGCAGGCCAGTACGTTAAAACAGTCGGCTCCGCATCCCTGGCGCGCTCGACGACTTCCACTCCTGTCGCCGTGCGCTGCAGCACCACCTGCCGATCGCCGGGCCCGGCAAACCGCCGTTCGTCCGGCACGGTCTCGAGTCCATCCGACGGCTCACCGACTGCGCGATAGTGCAGATACTCGGCTGCATCCGGGTCCGCGGTAGCCAGCTGCAGCGCAAGCAGAGCCTCGATCGTGGACTCTGCACCCGCGTTCCGGTTCACATCCGCTGGTGCAGGTCCATCGATTCCATCGAAGGTTCGGCCGGTCGCCTCGTCATACATCGCGACCCCCGGCGGGTTGGCGCCGAGGAACCAAGCAGCCGTGAGTCCGGCAAGAATCGAGTAGTTGCGTTCGCCCGTGGCCTCGGCAAGCGCCAGATAGCCCTCCACGATCGGACCTACGCCGTACGCAATCTGCGGGTACCAGCTGACTCTCCCATCTGGCGCGACCTCGGCCGCGAACCGACCGGCAAGCAGAAATCTTGCCCAGAGGCCCTCCGCTTCCCGCGCGGCAGCCACGGCGAGGTCAGAGCGGTTCAGTACCAGCGCTGCGCGCGCGAGCGCAGCCGGCGCGCGCGACCCCCATGCGTGCCATGGTGCGTCGCGTCGATCGAGTGTCGCGCCCCAGGGTGCCGACGCTGCATCGCCCGTGGAGAGCGGCACCAGGAGGTCTGCCGTGCGGGAGGAGAGGCCTGCGAGCCGCTGAGACGGCTCTGTCTCGTACAAAGCGAGCAACCCCAGAAGACCTTCCGCCGTGGCCGTGCCCGACTCCCCGATCAGCCGCCCCGCTTCGATCTCCCGCGCCATGCGGGCGACGGCGCGGTCGAGTACCTCCCGGGCATCCGGAACATTTCCTAACTCAGGACCAAGCACGCGCACGCCTTCGGCCAGTGCCCAGATGCTGCGTGCCGCCCAGTACGACATGCTTTTGCGGCTGGTCGCCGCAGCGCGGTTCAGCCGGCCGTTCTCGTCGATGAAATTGACGAACTCGCCATCACCCTGTTCCATCGCAGTTACAAAGGAAAGGAGCGCGATCGCCTCATTTCGCTCCAGCGTGTCACCGCTCACCTCGTACGCGCGGAGATATACGATTGCGGCTCGCGCGACATCATCGAGTGCCGAGATCCCCTCGAAGCCGTCGCGCTCAGGCGAGCCTGTGAGGTGATAATCGGGAGCTGTGGCGTACAGGGCGACTACGCGCACCGCGCGGCCGTTGACTGTTGCGTCCATGCCGAGATGCCGCAGGTGGGCCAGCGACAGCTGCAGCGGCGCTGCCGGGGGCGCGGCGGGAGGCTCCCGCGTGGCGCGGTCACAACCGGTGA